>JAYVHZ010000040.1:0-10842 GCA_043770645.1 Undibacterium sp.
CGGAAAAAAGACATGCACACCAGCCAAAGATTCAGGAGCAATCATATGCGTCAACACTTCATAAGCATCATGTTGAATAATGCGTTGATTTTGCAATCCCGCCGCATCGGTCAGTTTCAATAAATTACCGACGCCAGGCGTATGCACCTCCACACCAATAAAATTTTTCTCTGGCATCAATCCTGAAATCTTTGCACTAGTTTCGCCCATCCCGAAACCAATTTCAAAAATCGTTGGTGCCTGCCGGCCAAACGTCACATCGACATCGAGTATCGCTTTTTGATAAGCGATCATGTACTTAGGACCTAAATTTTCGATTGCTTTAGATTGTGCATCGGATAAACGTCCAGCGCGTGTCACAAAGCTACGAATACGAAAGTCAGTTGGGTCATAGAAAAGTGATTTGCGAGGTTCATCATCGGGCGTATCGGATGCGCCTGCTTTAGGATTTTCGGTAGACATGGATAATTTAGGTGTAATGAAAACGGAAGCGAAGTCTAGTCAAACACGTATACACAAGAGTTGACTTTCAACATTATTGCTTCAAAGGGGAACTATTTTACGTGGCTTCATCGAAGCTTGGCAAACTAGTCTCAAGAGATCGTCAAGAAAAAAGGCCAATCCAAATCTGGATTAGCCTAAATTTCATGCTTAGATAAAACTAAAAACCAACAAAAAACGAAATTCTATTGAGTAAATTTATTTATTCGTCGCTAAGGACTTCACTTCTTTTGATGGAAAAGTACCATCGAATACTTGCTTCTTAAACCAATCTTGCAACATTTTTTCTTCATATTCAAATTCCGTATTACCAGAAGGAATACGGAAACGACGCATATAATCCATGTCGCGCAATTCTTCTTTGCCACTCGCAAGGACTTCTTGCTGTGCGTTTTTTAGACTGTACGTAAAATTCATGCGCGGCCAATAGATTTCTCTCATAATCCGAACCTGGTGACCATGTAGCCAGTTTCCTGGGCGCGAATCACCTGCCAAATCAATATCAGTAATATTGACACTTAACTCATAGCCTTCTGGTAATTTTTTTGCAAATGCAGAAAAGACCGCTTCAAACTCTTTCGCTAAACGCTCACGAAACTGGTCTTTATGCTCAAAGCCTGCATAGACATCAGTAAAGTCGTCGAATTTTCCCCAACTCACTTTCGCATCGCCTGCTTTCGCGGCAGAAGAGAATAGTCCACAAAGTAATGCCGAAATTAAGATCTTCTTCATCATGAAACCTCAATATACAAAACAATTAACGTTTGCATTTTAGTGTAAAACTCTTGTAGAGCAAGCCCTATTACATTTACTCGACATTATTCGGACATTTGGTGCCAAATCACGCACGAAAAAACGCAAGGATTGATGGATGAAACAGGCTCTAGAAATAAAAAAGCTGCCACAAGGACAGCTTTTTTAACATCATGGGGCAGATGCATCTACATGCATCAAGACCACATTAAAAACGATGACGGATACCGAAGTTGAATAAAGTCGCTGTTGCGCCATTAACATCAGCCAAAGTTTTTACATTTTTTTCATTTTCTACACGAGCCATCGAAGCGTATAAGTTAGTACGCTTTGACAAATCGTACATGTAACCGACTGCGATACGATTAGAGTTAGCCAATGTACTTGTCTTAACATTAGAGTCGGTGTAGCTCACAACGAATGTATTTGCACCGTCTTTGATCGAACCACCAACCATGTACAACTGCTCTTTTGTTTCTTTCAAAACGGTCAAGCTCGTGCTGCCTGTAGTTTCTTGAAACATGGCATTCAATTTTACGCCAAAGAAATCTTTACCCAAATCATAAGATACGCCAGCCAACAATTTCTCGCCACCAACTGCCAAATTGCCGTTTGTATCTTTAACTTGATCCCAAACGATATTTGCCATCAATGGACCATTTGCATAAGCAGCAGCAACGCTCGTCACACTACTAGCTGAAGAGTTACCTGCTTTTTCGCCAAAGCCGTATTGACCAGCAACTGTAAAGCCACCACCGAATTTATTCGATGTGTATGTAATGGAGTTATCGCGAACTGCATTGATTTTGAACATCAAATCTGTCTTACCTAACAAACCATCCAAAAATGGATCGATCTGCGCGCCATATACATAGGTCAAAGATCTATGACGACCCAAATTAACAGAACCGAAATCATCGCTAGACAAGCCAACCCATGCGCCACGTGCGAACAACGCCGCGTCATTTGCGCCAGTGTCAGCTCTCAAGCCCATTTCTAAGTTAAAGTTGGCTTTCAAACCACCACTCAGAGTTTCTGTACCTCTGAAACCTAAGCGAGATGTAGAATTCAAGCCACTATCTAAAGAAGAAACCGTACCAGCACCGGCTTTTTTGTAAGCAACGCCAGCATCGACGATACCATAGATAGTAACTGAGGATTGCGCCATAGCGGCACCAGAAAATGCACTCAAAGCGGCCAGTGCAAGAATTGATTTTTTCATAGCTAAAGTTCCAGAAAATTAAAAAATAGTTTTTTTACAGCCTGCCAAAACAGCGCAGCAAAAAGCGGATTACAAGTCTAAAAATAAGCCTCGAACCATTTCAGCGATCCAACGACAGGCGGAAGTATAGGGAGTAAAGATGACATGTATGTGACATGAAAGTGACGCGTTAATGACACAACGAAAAAAGCTCGTCATAAAGAAGATGTTCTTACAACAAAGAAAGACAGCGAACAAGAGACCTCAGATACGGTCTCGTTGGTGGTTCGAGATTGATCGAAGATGAGCTTGCTGTAGATAATGCAACCACACAAGTTCTTAAAAATACAAGACTAAGGAGTAATTCGCGGCGCATTGAGCTGATGTTTTCGCGCATAAACCCGCCCGGCGTACCAAAGCAAGAGAGCCATCAACGCAAATCCAAGTTGTCCTAATGCTAAGGACAACACAGAATGATCTAAGGCTGGTGCCATTACACCAGCAACAAAAGCGCTCAGTAAGGTGACAGATGCCGATTGGCACGAGGCGACGATGCCACGGATGTGTGGAAATAAATCAAGCACCATCAAAGTCACGCCGGGAAAAACCACCGACATTCCAAAGGCGTAGAAAAACAAGGGAATCACTGACCAAGGCAACATCGGCACTGAAAAGAAATGAAACACCACATTCACCACTGCTGCACTTAACAAAAACACAAACCCGATAGAGACTTGACGCGCGATGGTTAACCTACCAGCTAATCGATTTGCGGCTAAGGATCCCAAAAATATGCCTGCCACCATAGGAATAAACTGCCAGCCAAAACTTTGCGCGTCCAACTTCAAGTGTTGTGTCACGAAAGCTGGTGCAGAAGAGATAAACAGAAAGATCCCGGCAAAATTACAAGCGATCGTGCCCGCCATGAAATGAAAACCCGGCGATTTAAATACGTCGCGATAACTCTCCCACAAAAATTCAACATTGAAGGGCTGGCGCTTTTCCACTGGCAAAGACTCTGGCAAATACTTATAGCATGCGATAAAAAGCAGTACGGTATATGCAAACAATAATAAAAAAATCGTACGCCAATCCGAATGCGACACCACCCAACCACCGATAATCGGCGCAATCGCTGGCGCAATCGAAAAGATCATGGTCACCAAAGACAATAAGCGCTCTGCTGGCGCACCTTCATACAAATCACGCACAATCGCCCGACCAATCACCATCCCCGCCCCAGCGGCCACGCCTTGCATGATGCGGAACACCCACAAATAATGCACGGTATGCGCAGACGCACAACCAATCGAGCCAATCGCAAAAATTACCAAAGCAACCAACACGACATTACGCCGGCCAAAGGAATCCGATAAAGCACCATGCCATAAAGTCATCGCGGCAAACGACAACATATATGCTGTCAAGGTTTGCTGCACTTCAATCGACGAGGTATTTAAGCTAGCCTGTATCGATACAAATGCTGGCAAATAAGCGTCTATTGAGAAAGGACCCAGCATCGACAAGGCTGCAAGTAAAGTTGCCAATCCCGCGTTGCTAAGTTTAATTTTGGAATGCATGGGCTACTTTCTCATCTTTTCTATTTTGCTCAAGGGTATCTCACAATTTCTGATTACGATCAATCTCAGATGAGCTCTCTTTTGTCGTTCCCGCGTAGGCGGAAACCTAGCGTCTTAGCCACGTACAAGCGAAAAATCAGTCGATTCCCGTCTTCAAGGAAGTGTCAAATTATGGAAACGTAAACCACTCCGAGCTTTGTATTGAATCAGGAAACAATCTAAACCAATTTACATCCCGCCCAAGCACACATATTTCATTTCCAAGTACTCATCCATTCCATACTTAGAACCCTCACGTCCGAGGCCAGATTGTTTTACACCACCGAAAGGTGTGACTTCATTCGCGATTAAACCGGTGTTCACACCAACCATCCCGAACTCAAGCTTTTCAGCCACACGCCAAACACGACCAATATCACGTGAGTAGAAGTAAGCAGCCAAGCCAAAATCCGTATCGTTTGCGGCAGCAATCACTTCTTCTTCACTACTAAAGCGCGTTACGGCAGCCAAAGGGCCAAAAGTTTCTTCACGCATCACCAACATCTGATGATTGACGTCAGCAATGATGGTTGGTTCAAAAAATAATCCTCCTTTTTCATGTACCTTACCGCCAGCTACCACACGAGCGCCTTGCGCCACCGCATCGGCAACGTGCGCTTGCACTTTTTCCAGGGCTTGTTGATCAATCAAAGGACCTTGCTTCACGCCCAGTTGCGTCCCCTCACCGACCACAACTTTTTTGCTAGCGAGGGCAAATTTCTCTAAGAATTCTTCATACAAAGAATCGTGAATATAGAAGCGATTCGTACACACACAAGTCTGCCCCGCATTACGGAACTTCGATTGCAAAGCACCTTCCACCGCAGCATCGACATCAGCGTCTTCAAACACAATAAACGGCGCATGACCGCCCAACTCCAAAGCCAATTTCTTCAAAGTTGGCGCACATTGCTGCATCAGGATACGACCAACAGGCGTCGAACCGGTAAACGACAAATGCCGCACCACCGAGCTACCGCAGAGCACACGCCCTATCGCTATCGATTGCTCAGCATCAGCGGTTAGCACATTCAACACACCCGCGGGCAGACCAGCACGCAGAGCTAGATCGGCCAAAGCCAAAGCACACAAAGGCGTTTGCTCGGCTGGCTTAATCACGATCGTGCAACCCGCCGCCAATGCCGGCGCCACCTTACGTGTGATCATCGCTAAAGGAAAATTCCAAGGTGTAATCGCCGCGCACACACCAATAGGTTGTTTCAACACCATCGTACGCTTATCGGCCCAAGTCGATGCCAACACATCACCAGAAACCCGCTTCGCCTCTTCCGCAAACCATTCCACAAAACTCGCGCCATACAAAACCTCGCCCTTCGCTTCTGCCAAAGGCTTACCTTGCTCCGCCGTCATGATGGCAGCAAGGTCATCTGCATTCGCAACGATCAAATCGAACCACTTACGCAAGATGTTGGCGCGTTCTTTGCCTGTTAAACCTGACCATGCTGGTAAAGCAATTTGTGCAGCATGGATTGCGTCTTGGGCATGTGAGATGTCTAAATTCGCGACCTCGGCAATCAAGGCACCAGTTGCTGGGTTGTGGACGGCGAATTTTGTTGAGGTTTCTATCCAATTGTTTTGGATGAAGGCTAGTTCGTGGATTAAGTTGTTGTCGGTCAGTTGCGGACGAATGAGGGTAGTCATTTACTTAGCGCTCGGAAAAATTACTTATTAATAGAAGGAATTTGAAGAAATTAAAAGCTTCATGCAGCTGCTTGAATGATGTCGACAAAGATGCTTTATGGAAAGGTGCAAGGATACGCCAAAAAAACTGCCGTCGCCGAAATTGAAACTCTTAACGGGGAAATCTACCGTGATTTAAAAAAACACTTCTCAACTTTCAGTAAAAAATTGTTAATATCTCGTTTTCTGCGCCCAAAATTTTCTCTAGTCAAATGCTTAAAAAAAAGTAGTCTTTGAATATTCATAAACAACAGAAATGACATTTAGCCAAACCACTTCGCTCAAGACATCCAAACAAAAGCTTCTCGCATCCTATGCCCTGCTCTTAGTTTTTTGTATCTTCATGGCTGGTTTTTTCTTAAATATCGCGCTAGAGAAGCATTTTTTCTTTGCATCTACAATGCCAATTGCATCGACTTCGTTTTGGGTATTCCTCGTCTTGATTCCATGTTTCACTGTATTACTTTTCAAAGCAAATTTTGACAAGCAGCATAGCGATTTTTATCCGACTTGGTGGGTACGCCGTCTCCTGATGTTCCCACTCTTTTTACTATTCTGCGCTGCCTTGGTAGCAACGGCGCCGCTTGGTTGGCTCATCACCTATACATGGCTAGACGGACGCCCAAACACACAAGTCTCAGCGAGAATCATCACGATTGAAAAATATCGCCCAAAGGTAAAAAGCTGCGATCAACAAGGAGAGATCGTAGTCGGAGCACGACAAATTAGGATTTGTTTTGAGGGATTGATCAACTTACCTGTCACAGGCGGAGGTGATAGCAAACTCATAGGGAAGCAATCACCATTTGGATTTATGATCGAACGCATCCAGCAACTTCAAACAGAATAAATATGGTACGAACAACGATGCAAGATCGTAACCTTTCCTGCACCAAAGGATAAAACTCGATTAATCGGTTTAATCCCTCTCTACGCTTAGCGACAATGCAGATGCTGCTGCGGTTCGCACCTAATAAAAATCAAAATCCACGCAAAGAACTTCTTTATTTCACTCGCAACTTGGCGTCCCCACGAATACTGATCGCGCTCATGCCTGGCTCAAATTCAGGCTCGACGAGTTTGAGCCACGGACATTCCTACCGGAGACAGTAACAACTCTACCTTAAGTGCGATCTGACTACGATCAATTTCACCGCCTTCAAAATCGATAGAGTCGATTATTAAGTCGGTTACTTGACGCCCCCATCGCTTCCGCGATCATTGCGACTCTTTCAATATGGGATGCCGCTTTAGCGGCGATCATTGCCGCGATGTGAAGTGAATTTGGTATCGTTTATCGAAGCGTTACATGATCGCATCATATTGTGTTGTTTGTGTTGTTTGTGTTGAAGGTAATACTTGTGAGCAAGAGATTTCAGGTATGATATTTCCGTTTGGTAGCTAGAATTTTCTACCCGAAAGCTGTAGCTTTCGAAGAATTGTGGATACTGAACTGCGGTAAACAGGGGTTACAAAAAAACAAGGGGCGCAGTAGTCAACCCGCCAAAAATATCGGAGACAAACATATGAACGCGCCTTCCGCTAACAGCCTTCGACCATGGATGGAGCAATACGGCAAGCACATTGCCCATACCTTGGACGTGCCTGCTTATCCTAACTTGCCTGCGATGGCGGATGCCGCGGTGCAGCGCTTTTCCGCGCAAACAGCTTTCACGACGGTCGTGCCCAACGGCATGTATGGCAATCTCAGCTATGCCCAAGTCGGCGAAATGAGTAACGCTTTTGCAGTCTACTTGCGCGAGGTGCTGAAGCTGCAAGCTGGTGACCGCGTGGCGCTGCAAATGCCCAACTGCTTGGCCTACCCTGTCGCCCTGCTAGGCATATTGAAGGCGGGTTGCGTGGCCGTGAATACCAACCCACTGTATACCGCGGCAGAGATGGTGCACCAGTTCAACGACAGCGGCGCAAAGGCTGTGGTCATATTAGACATGTTTGCCGACAAGCTGGAGGACGCTCTTCCCCGCACTGGCGTAAAACATGTGGTCCTAACACGAGTGAGCGAGTTCTTTCCTCCGATAGTGGGACCCATCGTGCGCGGTGTAATGAAGTACTGGAACAAGGTTATACCGAAGCATAAGCTGGCTTTTACTTCGCTTCCGGACGCTTTGGCCCAGGGTCGAGGTCACAGCGCAAATTCGGCTGCGCAGCTTGCTAGCTACAGCAGCGATTTGAAGCACGACAGTTTGGCTTTGCTGCAGTACACCGGGGGCACGACTGGCGTGGCTCAGGGTGCCATGCTCACGCACGGTAACCTGCTATGGAACCTGTCGCAAATGCGTGCCATGTCGGCCAGCCACATTGAGGATGGTCGCGAGGTGGTGTTGACAGCCTTGCCGCTCTACCACGTGTTCGCCTTCACGGTGAACTTTCTGTGTATGTTCAACGCGGGTGCGCGCAACATCCTAGTGCCCAGTCCGCGGCCCATCCAGAACTTGCAGCGCGCCATAGAGAATTACCCGATCACTTGGATTACGGGCGTCAACACGCTTTACAACGCCTTGCTGCACGAAGAGTGGTTCACGGCCTTTCCGCCCAAACACCTCAAAGCTGCCGGCGGCGGCGGTGCGGCCATGCACCATGCGGTGGTTGAACGCTTCGAGGAGGTGACTGGCGCGCCACTGGTTGAAGGCTACGGCCTCACCGAGACTAGCCCGGTGGTGTGCTTTCAGCCGCTGAACGTCAAGCGCCAACGCGACAGTATCGGCATTCCCGCTCCTATGACCGAGGTGCGCTTGGTCGACGACAGTGGGATCGATGTGCCACAGGGTCAGCCCGGGGAACTACTGGTGCGTGGTCCGCAGGTCATGCAAGGCTATTGGCAGCGCCCCGAAGCGAGCGCTGCGGCGCTGAAGGACGGCTGGCTATTCACCGGCGACGTCGCGGTGATGGATGAACAGGGCACGTTCCGCATCGTCGACCGCAAGAAAGACATGATTCTTGTCAGCGGTTTCAACGTTTACCCCAACGAGATCGAAGACGTTTTGTCGCGCCACCCCAAAGTGCTTGAAGCGGCGGTGGTGGGCATGCCCGACACCAAGACCGGCGAGGCGGTAATTGCCTATATCGTCAAACGTGACCCTAGCCTCACCACTGAGGAACTTGTGGCGCACTGCCGCACGATGCTGACAAGCTACAAGTTACCAGTCCGCGTGATTTTCCGCGACGATCTACCCAAAACCGCCGTCGGTAAGATCCTGCGACGCGAACTTCGCCAATAACACCCCAACGCTAAACGGAGCTCTTCACCATGTTATCTGATTTCGAAACCAAGTTACTCGGTGTCATGATGATGGCCATCATGCTAGGCATGGGCGCCAGCCTGACCTTCAAAGACTTTGCTATTGCGCTGCGCAAGCCTGCAGGGGTGGGGATCGGCCTTGTCACGACGTATGTGCTGACGCCGATGGTGGGCTATGCCTTGGCCACGGCACTGGCGCTGCCACCGGCCTTTGCCATCGGCTTGATCCTCATGGCCTGCCTTCCGGGTGGCACTACCAGCAATATCTTCAACTACTTCAGCAAGGGCGTGCTAAGCCTGTCGATCCTGATGACGATCGTCTCGACGCTGTTTGCGGTGGTGTTGGTGCCGATTGCCTTAGGAATATTCTCCGCCGGCATTGAGGGCGATTGGCAGATACCTCCCGGCAACGTGGCGCAGGTTTTGGTCGTTTTGCTAGTACCCACAGTAATTGGGATGCTCCTGCGCAAATGGAACGCCAATGTAGGCGCAGTCATCGAAATGATCGGTGGCGTGCTCGGTGTTGTCGTCATCTTATTCCTCGTGGTCAGCTGGGTGCCACGCAACTTCGGTTTGCTTTTGACGACACCAGCTCCAGTTTATATCGGTGCTATTGGCCTAGGACTGGTCGGTTTTGCCGTTGGCTATGTCTTTGCCCGTCTGGTTCGGCAAGACCCACGCCGTAGTCGTACCATCGCCCTGGAAACTGGGATTCAGAACGGCCCACTGGGTGTGTTAATCGTGCTGCTCACCTTCGAGGGCACACGCCAGCAGGAGGTGCTATTGATTCCGGTGCTCTACTCACTTTTCATCGTGCTCAGTAGCAGCGTGGTGACGATCTGGTTCAGGCGGATCAGTGTGCGCGAAGAAGCCGCGCGTGATAATGCCAAGATCGGCGCTCTGACCCAGAAGGCCTGATACTGAAACTTGATTTTGTGGACTCTACTGCGGCAAAATGGTCTTGAATTAATCTCACCGTATCGATAGTGGAGTCCTGCGCGAAATCCACTCTTAACGCTCAATCTGGCGTACAGTTCCAAAGATATGGAGCGCCAGATAAGCGATCGCAAGATACGGGGTCTCGTCTTGAAACGACACATTTCGATTAATCGTAGGTGCGAATACACTACGCTAGTCGCACCTACCAAAAATCAAAACCCCGCAAAGTACTTCTTTATTTCACCCGCAACTTGGCATCCACACGAATGCTGATCGCACTCATGCCTGGCTCAAAGTCTGGCTCAACGATTTTGTCGCCACGGACATTACTACCTGAGACTGTAACAACTCTACCGTAAGCACGATTGTCGCTGCGATTAATTTCACCACCTTCAAAATCGATAGAATCGATCATAAAGTCAGATACTTGACGCCCCATCGCTTGTGCGATCATTACGATTCTTTCATTGAGATTTTTATAGCCAGCGATGATGCGCTCAGCTTCAAGCCGTTTATTTACTTCATCAGACAACTCAAATCGCACATTATTCAAGGCCAAAGTCTTCTGCAGATAAGCAACCATCGTTGGCAAGTTCTTTAAGTCACCAGTTTTCAAATCCAAGTATTGCCCGACGCGCCAGCCATTCGCTTGCTGCTTCACCGTTGGCATACCGTTCGCATTTTTACCGGAGACTTCCTCATAGACTTGCGAAGAATGATAGTTACGAGTGCTAAGCTCAATTTCTTTATACTCGCGTTTAATAAACTCGATGCCCGCCTTCATTTTTTGATTAACGCGCGAAGCGGCCAGTGTCTTGTCTTTATCGACTTCTTCAGCATAAAAACTGATCACTGCCTGGTCATTCACT
>JAYVHZ010000041.1:0-4462 GCA_043770645.1 Undibacterium sp.
TTCACAATGATACGTACACCCAGCTTTAGAAATTTGCTTATTGCGGAAAAATCGTCTTCGGTAAACATGGTAGCTCCCAAGCGCATTTAAATGTTGTTACTCAGATTACCAGAAAGTTTCTTCTGTCCCAATATGAACAGGCATTTTCCTCATATTTTTAAGAGAGAATGTCGCGAATTTTGAGTTTTCAATAAAAAAAGTGCGAACTGAAGATAATTGGACACCTGACGTGGCATTTGTTTTACTATGGCAACTTCATAATCGATAACATCAACTCATCGCATTTCTTTAATCCAATCATGAATCAACGAGAATCAGAATTTGAATTTATTAAGGGGCTCAGCGTCGAGCTATCGTCGCGCAATCTGGTGTTTCCTACATCGCTGAAAACGACCATGAAAATTCGTCATGCATTGGACGATTCTGATATTCCCATTGAACAGGTAGCTCGCATTATTAGTACGGAACCGGTGCTATCCGCGCAAGTCTTGATGCTGTCGAATACGCCCATGTTTAATCGCAGCTCAAAAAAAATTGAGGAGCTGCGTACTGCAGTGTCTTTGCTTGGTTTTGGTGTAGTGAGAAACGTCGCCATTTCAGTCGGTATGAAACAGCTAAAAGACCAGCAGAAAAATACCTCAAAGTCGGAGCAAATGGAAGGTCTGTGGACTCGCAGTATGCGAGTCGCTGCGCTATCCTTTGTCATCGCAAGGACTTTGACAAAGTTAAGTCCCGATAAAGCCATGGTCGGCGGACTATTGCACGATATCGGCAAATTCTATATTTTGAGTAGGGCGCATCAATATGAAGGACTGTTTAGCTCCGACACCGCATTGTGGGAATTGGTTGATCAGTGGCATGCTGATATCGGTGTTGCTATTCTCGAAAGTTGGGAAGTTTCAGATGACATACGTGAGGCTGTAATGAACAGAAGTCGTGTCGATTTGGCTGAACATAGCCGGCCTACGCTCACTGATGTGGTGACTGCCGCCGACTTTTTGGATGTGGGTTTTGTTAAACAGTCCTTGCAAGAGATCGATTGGAAGGCGAAGCCGGTCGCATTGAAAAATCTCAATTTGGACGAAGAAACTAGCGAACGATTAATGCTAGAAACACGCCAAGAAATCGCACAAATATTGAAAGTGATTGCTTAGGTTTTAGATCGATTTGCCAGAGTGCAAATCTTTTGTAAAATTTCTGAACCAATTTGTGTTTTTTTACTCAAACGCCAGCTACTAAAGTTGTTGCCTTAAAAGACGGCAGTTGGCGATTAAATTGATAACTGTTTGGCTTTAATCTTAAGTAAAATTAATTGGAGAATCCATGAAGAAAATATTGATGGCATTGGCAATCGCTGCCGCCAGTACACAAACTGTGTATGCAAATGACGCTTTAAAGGCTGCGATCGCTGGTGAACAGCGTACGCCAGCAAATGTGGTACGTGATGCAGCGCGCCACCCTTACGAAACCTTAAGTTTTTTTAATGTTGGAGTAAAGTCAACTGTGGTGGAATTAGCACCGGGTGGCGGTTGGTACACTGAGATTTTGGCACCGTATTTGCGCAAAGACGGTAAATTGATTTTAGCTGGTGCCGGTGCTAGATTGAAAACCAAATTGGAAGGCACACCAGCCGTTTACGATAAAGTCACATTCGGTGAATTTGCTCCCGGTAAAAAAATTGATTATGCACCGAAAAATAGTGTTGACGTGGTGCTGACTTTCCGTAATGTTCACAATTGGATAGGCGCAAGTGATACCGCTGCCAAAGAAGTTTTTCAAAGTGCATTCGATGCATTGAAATCAGGTGGTGTGTTTGGCGTGGTTGAACATCGCCTACCTGTGAGTGCCACACAAGATGCCAAAGCCAGCACTGGTTATATGCATGAAGCTTTCGTAATTAAGCTTGCGGAAAGTGTGGGCTTTAAATTGGCTGCAAAGTCTGAAGTCAATGCGAATCCGAAAGACACAGCAAATCATCCAAATGGCGTATGGGCTTTGCCACCAGTTCTAGCTAACAAAGAGAAAGACAAAGATGTCTATATGGCGATAGGCGAAAGTGATCGTATGACGCTGAAGTTTGTAAAACCTTAAATTCTATACACTGCAAAAAAAGCCCATTGACACCTGTGTTATTTGGGCTTTTTTGCCTTTTATCGCTTGATTTACTTGGCACATGATGCTTCTTATGTTTAAACGTATTTCGTTAATTTCGATCCTGGTCTTAGTCAATACGCCTTTGCTGAGTTTGACTTTGCAAGCACAAACCATGTATCGATGTGGCAGCAGTTATCAAGACAAGCCTTGCGCGAATGGACAGCAAGGCGTCGTCATTGGCACGGCAAAAACATCCTCACAATCCTCCACGACCGCAGCGCCCAGCGTAGATCCGGCTTGCAAGCGTCGCGGTGACGATGCAAAAAAAATCATCTGGATGCGTGAAGCTGGAGCGCAGAAAAATGATTTGTTGGCGAAGTCGACTAGTGCGGAACAAAGTCAGCTGATTGCCGATATTTATGCGGTACGCGGTAATTCCAACGACATACGGGCTAATATTGAAAAGAGCTGCATGGAAGAAAAAGACGTAGGTAAGCGCTTAGGTATCGTGGCGGATGGTGATAATGCGCAAGTCTTGCGTCAGGTGCAACAGGCATTGCAAGCAGCCGAAAAATCCGCGGCACAGTCTGCTACCAATAAGTCTGCGACCGCATCAAAAGATATGGTTTTGGAGAAAACTCAGGAGCAGATGGACGTGCCTGCGAGTAAAAAACGTTTGCCATGTCCCAACTTGAAAAATCAATTAGAAATTGTCAAATCAAATTTGCGTGCTGGTGCCGATACGCAAACAATGCAAAATTTAAATCAACAAAAACGCGATCTGGAAAAAGAAGTCACGCTTGCGTGTGCCCAGTAAATCGCCTGCAGGATAATAAATAGAACCGCATGTTTTTTTCATGCAATCAACAAACTCGTTTCCGATAACTTGGAGCTTATATGAGTAAATACACTTTAAATGTCAACGGTACCATGAAGTCGCTCGATGTCGTTCCCGACACCCCTTTACTTTGGGCCTTGCGAGATTCTTTAGACTTAAGTGGGACCAAATATGGTTGTGGCGTCGGCCAGTGCGGAGCTTGCATGGTACAGATTAATGGCGTACCGACCCGATCCTGCATGACACCAGTCTCTAGCGTTGGTCGTCAAAAAGTGACAACGATCGAGGGCGTTGATCCCAAAGCTGCACATCCTTTGCAGCAAGCATGGCAAGAGCTCGATGTGCCGCAATGTGGCTATTGTCAAGCCGGGCAGATCATGAGCGCTGCTGCGCTTTTGAAAGACAATCCGAATCCTAGTGACGAGGATATCGATGCAGCAATGGGTGGTAATTTATGTCGTTGTGCGACCTATTTGCGGATTCGTGCCGGAATCCATCGCGCTGCCGAAATCGCTCGTACTCAGAAAGGTAAAAAATGAAAACATCTGATTTGGAATTAACAAATTCTTCCCGTCGTGATTTTTTACAGCAAACTGGAACTGGTGCTGGAGCCTTGGTGCTGGGTAGTTTTTGGAGTGCGGGTGCAAATGCCGAGCAATCGGTTACTAAGCCAATCGAAGGTGCGGCCTTTACCCCAAGTGCTTTGATCAAAATTGCTGCGGATGGCAGCGTGACTTTGATTTCCAAGCAACCAGAAATTGGTCAAGGTATTAAAACGTCATTGCCGATGGTGATCGCCGAAGAGTTAGAAGTTAACTGGAAAGACGTCAAGATCGTACAGGGCGATTTAAATCCTGCTTATGGCAGCCAGTTTGCAGGTGGCTCTTTATCGACACCGCTGAACTATGATGAATTCTTAAAACTCGGCGCATTGGCACGCACAATGCTGATAGCAGCGGCAGCGCAAAACTGGAAAGTGCCAGTCGAAGAATGTCACGCGGAAAAAAGCAAAGTCATTCATAAAGCCAGTAAACGTCAAGCGGCTTATGCGAGCTTGGTCAGCAAAGCGGCGACGTTGCCCGTACCAGATGTGAAGACAATTAAATTGAAAGATCCTGCTAAGTACAGTTTAATTGGTAGTCGTATCGGTGGTGTCGATAATGCGGCAATTGTCACTGGCAAACCTTTGTTTGGCATCGATGTTAAATTGCCTGGCATGTTGTATGCGGTGTATGAAAAATGCCCAGCTTTTGGTGGCAAGGTGGTCAGCGCCAATGTGGACGCGATCAAAGCCTTACCTGGTGTACGTGATGCTTTCATTATCGAAGGCACGGATAATTTGAATGGATTGATGCCAGGTGTAGCGATTGTTGCTGATTCGACTTGGGCTAGTTTTAGCGCACGTAAGCAATTGAAAGTCGTGTGGGATGAAGGCAAAGTCGTCAATGAAAGCTGGGATGATTTCAGCGCAAAAGCAGTGGCAGCGTCTAAGCAGGCTGGCGCAATTAATTTGCGTAAAGATGGCGATGT
>JAYVHZ010000042.1:0-19002 GCA_043770645.1 Undibacterium sp.
CTTTTTTGATTGACTTACTGCCTCAAGGTTATGGACGGGCTGAGTTGTTAAAGCAATTGGCACGGAGTGAAACCGCAGGGGCAGCGGCTGACTGGGACTTGTTGTGTGCAGGTGCTGGTAATCCTATTGGGAATATCCGGATCAAGGAAGCGCATGAGTGGGTTGCAGCACGTAGCAGCCAAAACGTCGATGCCAACACCCGTGGCTTTTCGATGGCAGAGATCGCATCTAGGGCCGGTGATTTTAATGAATACCTCGCCCAACATGGGCTATTTTTAGCGGGGTCTTCTGGCATACAAGGTGAGTGGCCGAAGATCCTGTTGACCCGTGCGCATGATGGGCTGTACTACCTTGATCATACTTTACCCGACGAGCTGGCACAGGCGCATTTTATTGTGAAGTTTGGGCGAGGTCGTGACCTCGCTTTAGCGACGATTTTGCGATTAGAAGCGCCGTATATGCAATTGGCAAAGCGATTGGGATTGCATGTTCATGCCGAGTTAAGTTTGCATGAGCGAGCTTTGTTCATACCGCGTTTCGATCGGGAAGTGCGGGATGGAAAAGTGTTACGCCACGCTCAAGAGAGCATAGCATCTCTTTGTGGTATCAATGGATTTGGTAAGCTACCTTCGCATAATCAAGTGTGTTGTGAGTTAGCTAAAGTTAGCAGTGATCCTATGCGCGATATCGTTGAGTACATCAAGCGTGATATTGCGAATATTGCGCTGGGAAATAAAGACAATCATGCGCGTAACACCGCAATACAACGGCGTGATGATGGCACGATTTCTCTGACGCCTTTATTCGATTTTGCTCCTATGTATCTGCATCCTGATGGCATCGCACGGCGTATCCGTTGGCAGCAAGATGATGACGGTTTACCCAATTGGGCGAGCGTCATACGTCAGGCTTGTGATGCGACAGCGCTGGATTTTAATGTGGTCAAAAATAGCGTTCAGATCATGGCTGAACCCTTGGCAAGCATGTTCGCGGACGCGCTGTCTTTGGGAATAGAGGAAGAATTTATCAGACCATTTGAAAAGACGATAGCGAATCTTCGATCGCAACTGGAGGGTTTGTAGATGGATAAACGCTTTATTCCTTTGTCACCCGTCGAGGCAATACAGGCACGGCGTGCTTTGACCGAAGAGCTTGCCGCTGATCCTGGTATGCCTATCCCTGCTGTCATCAAAAAAATTCGTACTAGCTTACGTTTCACCATCGCCGAGTATGCAAAATTGTGTGGCGTATCGGCGCGCACTTTGCAAGACATCGAACGTGAGGTATCAAGCCCAAGTTTAGCGACGGTCGAAAAACTTTTGCGTCCTATGGGGATGGTACTTAGCGCAGTGCCTAAGTCGAGGTCGCGCTGACATCACTTGAAAATAAGCTGTATGTGATGCAAGCGCCGGTCTTTTATTTCATACGCTATGCCCAGATTTTCCATTAGACGCGTCTTCGACGCTATTTGAGCGCTGGCAGCGCATTTTCGGTCATTTTTTTCGTTCTTCGTTGCAAATAGCTAGCTATTTTCGCCTCATTCACGTAAAAACTGCCTCGAAAAGTGCATCCACCATCATCTCAAATCCTAATGGAAATTCTGGGCTAAGTTCAAATCCAGGCTACTTCTTGGTCAAAGCAATCGCCACGATCACCACCGCAAACGCCAACAAAACCGCACCGGCGATTTTCCAGTAAGAGTACGGGCGTTCGCCCTGTACTTCACCCGACTGTCCATTCACTAAAAAGCGATAAGTCTTTTCGCCGTACTTGTAGGACGATAGCCAAATCGGTAGCAAGATGTGTTTGAAGCTGATGTTGGAATAGCGTGGCTGCATCGCGATGATACGTTGGTGGTCGCCGCCGATGTCGCGGCAGATGGCGCTGCGTATGCCGTCTTCCATGATGGCTCTGGCGTCGACAAAGCCGGGTTCTAGCGCGACTTGATAAGCCTCTACCGTGAAGCCAGATACGTAATCATCACGATAGCCTTGCAGCTTATTCAGATTCCATGGTGCTAAATTGTCGGCGTATTGTTTGGGGAGGGTTTTAGAAGCGATGACTAGGACATCGTCGAAACTCACTTGTACTTCGCCTGCGGCTGGATACCAATTGGTTTTGGTGACTTGGCGTGTTTTGGTTTCGCCATCTTGTACATAGCTTTCGGTGACGGTGTAATCGACACCGCGTTGTCCTTGGTAGGTCGTGTCGGAATCGGCGTCGTAAGTCCAGTATGGGGTATAGATTCCCTTCAATCCTCGTTCAGCGCGATAGGCGCGTTTGAGGGCGTTGGGGGCGAACCATAAACTGTGTACCCAATCACTAAACTTTTTGCGCGCATCGCTTTCTTTGATGTCGAATGGGGCGATGGCCTTGGGTTGAATCTGCCGCTTCGCATAGGCGTTGGCGGCGATCATCGGGGCCGCGCAAAATGGGCAGCGATCCGAGACAATGTTTTGTCCAAATTGCGATTGCGCGCCGCATCCTGTGCATTTGACAGTTTGCTGTTCTATCGTCGCTTCGTTGCCAGCTTGTTTGCTTAAGAAAGCTTCGTAATCCAATTCTTCGTAAGCAATCGCTTGCTCGGTTTCATCGGCTTTGATTTGATTTTGATTGCCGCAGTAGGGGCATTGCAAAGCCAGTTGACCTGGTGCGAATTCAAGTTTGGCGCCGCATTGGGTGCAGGGATAAGTTTTGGTTGTCACAAGCTGATCCAAAAAACGGTGGTGATCGTGGCGAAATTTGTGCAGATCTCACATCGGAAAAAACTCTTCGATGTGAGATCTGCTTAAATGAAATTCAGAAAATTTATTGTGGTGGTAGCGGTGGAGGCATCGTAACAAACAGATCTTGTAAATCTGCCTGATCACTAGCTTTCGCCCAAGCTGCCATGCCTTGACGCCAAACCAGACTGTCACGTGTCAAACTGCCGTTGGCGACTTGCGCTTGTAAAGCAGGGCGTTCGAATGGGCCAGCTTGTGCGCCATTCACGGCGATAAAGTAGGGTGTTGCACCTGGTAGCGGTGGAGGCATTGCGCCAGCAGCTGCCTGTGGTTGCGTCGTATTCGCCTGAAATAAGTTGCCCATGCTTTGATTGAGCATGCCACCGACACCAACGCCCATCATCGCACCCGCCATGCCGGGATTTTGTGCAGCATCGCGTAAGGCTTGTGCGCCTTGGTATTGGGCGAACTGTTGCATATTGCCGATAGCGCGCATCGCACCTTGTTGATCAATAGCTTTTTCAACTTCTTCTGGCAGGCCGATATCTTGTACCTGCACTTCGCACAGCTCCAAGCCGTACTGCTCAAAATCACCGGCGATCTTTTCTTGTATGCGTTGACCAACGACACTGACTTTACTTTCTAAGTCGATGACTGGCACGCCGATTTCTGGCATGACTTCTTTGATGCGCAAACCAATTTTTCCACGTAGATTTTCTTCGATATCTTGAATCGTGAAATCAGCTTGCGTGCCAACCAGTTCGAGCAAAACAGTTTTTGCATCGCGAATGCGCAGACCATAAATACCAAATGCAGTAACGCGCACCACACCAAACTCAGGGTCGCGCATTGTTGCTGGTCCTGCTGTGCCCCATTTCAAATTGGTGAAACGGGTAGTTTTGAAAAAATAGACTTCGGCTTTAAATGGGCTGTTAAAACCATATTTCCAGCCTTTGATGGTGCTGAGAATCGGCATGTTTTCGGTGCTGAGATCATACATGCCAGGCATGAATACATCCGCCACTTGCCCCTTGCCCATCTGTCCTTCGTTGACCATGATAGCGACTTGACCTTCACGTACGGTCAATTTGGCGCCCATCTTAATTTCGTTTTGGTAGCGCTCAAAACGATGCACCATCACATTGGGATTATCGTCTAACCATTCGACGATATCGATAAATTCATTGCTTAGTTTGTTCCACAGTCCCATCGTTTTCTCCCACTAATTAGTTTCGGTGAACTTCTAACTGATGCCAGACCTGAAGTATTGCCTATTTGGCACAGTATCACAAGCATCAAGTAAGGACAGTTTTTTACGGCAAACATATCCTTGTGATTTTCATGTCCATGAGCGACTCTGTCGACCGATTGAAAAATATTTGTTGCTACCTGCATCCAAATGACATCGTCGAGGCATCTAAGTGGGTATCAGTTGCTCTTTGTTAAAAACGAGTAAAAATTCACTAGATAGAAAGTAAAGAAAATGAGAAATAGTCCATTGCATCGCTCCCACTCCCCACTGGGCCTGATGCTGAAAATTCTGAGTACATTGGCCTTGATTGGCTTACTAAGCACCAATAGTGCGACGGCTGATGTACTTAATGCCAGTGTTGGCAGGTGGTTAGCCAACATCGACGTTGGCGGACAAACGATGAAATTTGGTATCGAGTTATATCGGCGCGCCGATGGATCAAGCGCGGGCGACATGATCGCTGTAGATCGCGGCTTTGCCGCTTCGCGTCTGACACAGATCGTCGAGAAAAACGGGAATTTAGAAATCGATGGCCCCCGTGGTCTACATTTAAGTTTGCAAGTAGTAGATGGTAAGTTGGCAGGCAGTTTGCAGCAGGGTGGAAAAGTTTTTTCTGCGCAGTTCGAAAAGATCGAGACCTTTGGCGAGCCTTTGAGAGCGCAGACGCCGCGCGCCCCATTTCCTTATCGCCTACAAGAACTCGTGTTTAGTAGCGCGGATGGAACAAAACTATCGGCTACCTTGAGCTTGCCTGCAGAGAACCAGAGCCGACAAGCTGTCGTATTGATTCATGGCACCGGACCGCAGGACCGTGATCAGAACGAGGATGGACATCAGAGTTTTGCCGTACTGGCGGATTATTTGACACGACATGGCATTGCTGTACTGCGTTTTGATAAGCGCGGTGTGAAGCGTTCTGCTGGCAGCTACGAAGCCCATACTCAAGCCGACTTAGTGGCAGACGTACAGGCCGCCGTGGCAGTTTTGCGTGAGCGTCGCGTAGCTCAGAAAATTGGAATTGTTGGGCATAGTGAGGGGGCTGAGGTGGCAGCGAGAGTGGCCGCACAAAGTTCCTCTGGCGTGGATTTCATGGTGTCCTTATCTGGCCCCGGTCAAGATTTGATCCAAGTGTTGGACTACGAAAATGCGAAGAGTCTGCAATTGGCGGGAGCCAGTGCATCAGAGCTTGCCGTTGTCAGTCGTGTTGGTCGTCAATTCTTGACGCTGATTCAAACAAATCCTGATCAGAAATTGCGTATGACTGCACTGCAATCACTCATGCGAAATCTGGTCAAAGAAGATCGTGATGTGCTGATCAAGTATCGTTCGCAGCTGCCGGTCCTCAACCCGGCAGTCGCTGCGACACCTTGGGCGTATTCTGCGCTGCAGTCGCATCCGCAAGACGATTGGCGTCAGGTGAAGATTCCTGCGCTGATTTTGCATGGCGGCAAAGATATGCAAATTTCTGCGGATGATAATGTGCCACTGATTCGCACGGCGTTACGGCAGTCTGGGAATCAGGACGTACAAATCGACGTCATTGCCAATCTCAATCATAATCTGCAGACTGCGGGTACGGGCGGGCAGGAAGAGTACAGTAAAATTGCAGAGACTTTAGCACCTCAAGTGATGGAAAAAATCGCAGCATTTGTGCGTGCTCGTTAGTATAAGTCTGGGCCTGGAAGAGAAACATGATTGTGACGGAGAGTAGTATGAATAGTGAACTGTTGAAAGGTCTCGTAGCGCTACTGGCCCTGATCGCCATCGTCTGCGTTTTGAGCTATCTATTTTTAAAAATGGTCAGGATGATTCTGCAGTACCGCACTCAAAAAAACGATGCCCATTTGGCGATGTTGCTGAGTTTGGCCGAGCGAGGGCATACGATTCCAGCCGATTTACTGATTGTAAATTCAGGCAACAATGTGAAAAACGACTTAAGGCGCGGGCTGGTGTTAGTGTGTACCGGCGTTGGTTTGAGTTTGTTTTTACTGAGTGTTTCGGGTGCTGCTGCGTGGGGAATCGGTTTAATCCCTATTTTTACCGGCATTGGTTTTTTACTGAGTGCAAAGTTTGCCCAAAAGGAAAAGGACGAATGAGTAGTCGGTTCCTGGAAGTCATGCTCGATGGTCGATCTTGACGCCGAAGCGAGATTAGATGCTGCCTTAGTGACGCGCGTTTTAGCGGGGGATGACAAGGCAGCATTTTCCCATTTGATGCGGCGGCATCAGGGGATGATACGCGCGCAATTACGGCGACTATGCCAAGGAGACCATGGGCGGGCTGATGATTTGGCGCAAGAGGTTTTTCTCACTGCTTGGCGTAAGCTCGATCAATTTCGCAATGAGTCGCGCTTTTCGACCTGGTTATATCGCATTGCCTATACGACGTTTTTGCAGGCACAGCGGCACAAGGCGAGTGATGATTCGGAATCGAGCAATCTATTGGCGGAACCACAGACCAACGACGACATTGCCGAACTGGACCTGAGCTTGGATTTACAACGCGCCATGCTACATTTGGCGGCTGGTGAGCGAGATGCGCTGTTACATTGCTATCATCTCGATTTATCGCATGAAGAAACCGCAGTCATATTGGGTATGCCCTTGGGAACGGTGAAATCCCATATCCAACGTGGCAAAGACAAACTTAAACAATTGTTGGGTGTTTGGGCATCGACCAGTCACCAAAAAAAGTAAGAGGGAGAAACGCGATGAATGACGAAGAACTCGAACAACTACTCAAGCGTGATCGCGCGGTGGTGGTATTGGATGAGGGTTTTACTGAACGCAGCATGGCGCAGATTCGCCCTCGATCTCGTGCATCGAGTCGTAAGATCCTGATGGTCGCATTGCTCTCCGGTATTCTGCTTTGTTTGCTACTGCCATCGGGGGTCGGCAATATGCTTGTGGCATTACAGCACTTGATGGAAGGGGCCAATCCTATGCCTACCGTTTTGCTGATCTTGGTACCGTTGTTGACGATATTGACGGTCGGCGCAGTATTGATGACTGACGAGACATAAACGCTTACGCGACGTCAAATTTTTGTCGCTAAAAACATCTCTGCGCCATTCTTGAATCGCCGTAATCACCCATTGCGCATCATCTAAGGGTAAGTCGTGTCCGGCCTTCTCGTGGATTCGCAAATGTACTTGGCATTTATCGGCTAAGGTTTGTGAGCAATGTACATCTACCAGTTGATCTTGTCGTCCTGCCAGCATCAAGATGGCGGAAATAAGAGGACGTTCAGGCGCTTAAAAATGGGACGCCGCTCGTAACTGACGCAGAATATTGCTACGTGAAATAGGATATTTACGCGCAAAGTGTACCCATTGATCAATCAGGCCACTGGCTGTTACAACAGTTTGTTTGCGGCATTGTTTTCTTCGCCATTTGCCAACGCAGAAGTATTCCTGATTTACTAAAGTATCACAAGTGAGCTACGCGGTCGTCTCAAGATATTAACTTTTTTAACGAAAGGTTTTATACCTCAGGAAATGGATTTGCGCCAATTGCATGTCCGATTCTGGCGATCTTTGGTAATCCGCTTGATTGATAATGGCGTCTTTAGACTACCAACAGAATGGATACTGACATGCAAACTTCGCGGGCTTATCGAATCGTTCCTATCTCAACGACATTCTTGCAACGAGCACGTCAAACAGAACGCGACGATCAGGATCAAGTCATTGAGCGCGTGATCGCGATTGGTGGTGAGCCATGTCGTGACACTTTGCGTCGAGCGGTAGCGGGTGAGGAATTAATCCTAGCGAGCTATTCGCCGTTTACCATTGCTGGGCCGTATAAAGAATTTGGGCCTGTCTTTATCTCTGCGAATCAAAATGAGCTGCCAATAGACGTACTTAATTTGTCAGATTTGGTGACACAGCAGTACTTAGGAACACAATTCGTCTTGCGCGCTTATTCAGCACATGAGCGAATAGTTGATGCCCGCCTGACATCACCGGATCAATGTGAGTCAGATTTACAGGCGCTTCTCAGCCTTGATGAGGTGCAATTTGTGTTGGTCAGATTCGCTGCTTATGGATGTTATGCATGTCGAATTGAACGACGGTATTGAGCGCGCACTTGTTTTGCATTTTTTTCGAACTTGTTTGCCACTCGCCAGCGTTTACGCTACGTCAAAATCCTTGTCCTCAAAGACATCTCTACGCCATTCTTGAATCGCGGTGATGACCCATTGGCCATCATCTAATGGCAAGTCATGTCCAGCTTGTTCATGGATGCGCAGACTCACTTGCCATTTATCCGCCAAAGTTTGCGAACAATGAAAATCGACCAGCTGATCCTGGCGCGAAGCTAACATGAGAATGGCAACCATCGGTGCTTGCTCGGGCGCTTTAAACCGCGATGCTGCGCGCAATTGACGCAGAATATTGGCGCGTGAAATAGGATACTCTCGTGCGTAATGTACCCATTGGTCGATCAAGGTACTAGCACGTTTTTTGTCACTCATCTGACTAGTTAATTGTAGGATCAACGCTTCGCGTTTTTGCGTATTACCGAACATGATGGAACGAACAAGGCGTGGGTAGTTCTTGGGGCGCAGGCGGTGATAAAACGGATTATGTGGCGCCAAGCTTGTATTGATTAAGGTCAGCGATTTCAATTCATCAGGAGAGGATTCGGCCCAAGCGACTGCCACCATGGCGCCCAGCGAGATCGCGAGCACGTGGAAGGGCGGCTTGATCCCGAGTGTGAGCAAATGCTGGCGACAATAATCCGCCATCGCGGGGATGCTAGTCAGGCTGTGTAGCTGATTTAGTGGACCGTTTCCAGGAAAATCAATACGCACAATGTCTTCATTCGGCACCACTCTTTGTAGCTGATGAGGAAAGTCACCCCAATGGCGGGATTCACGCATCAGGCCACGTAATAGAACCCAGGTCGTCATGCTTGTGCGCTCATGAACGATACCAACGCGCGACGGCGCGTTCTTGCAGTCGACAACGTTGCGGTCCAACGCTGAGCCAGTTTTGATGTGCACAAGTGGCTCGGACTAGAAAATCGAACCACGACGCATGACGGCGTAATACTCGATGCAAACGATGTTCGGCGGTGGGGTTGAACATCCCGTGCCGTGAAAATAACTGTCGAGGGTTTTTCTTGACCCATAGCCATGAGCCCATTTCTAAGGTTAATGGTAAAAAGGTTTTTGATGTATTGGTGTGGCGGCTTGCGGTTGTCAGTTGTTGATGATCTAGATAGAGATAGTCCCAAATATCTCCATGCGTCGCGTACTGCAAGCTTTGTGGTTCGAATAGATAGCGATGGTGTGGGTGAGTTTCTTGAAATAGTTCTTCTAACCGCAGTATGTCAGCGAGATGCGGAATCGGATGCGGATCGTGTGCATGGGGAAACCAAACGCGATCAATTAAACCAAAACCCGAGTGGCAATCAATCGCCATACTAAACTCACGAGGCAATAGCTGTTCGCGCACGACTTTGCAGAGCGCTTGGTTCTCGATTTCCATCTCGGCATCGATATGACCCCGAAACCAAGGTAGACGCGGACTGAATCGATGCCCGCCCAGTAGGAAGGGAACTTTGCCATTGGCTTCGACGGGCGCATTGCGCATTAAATCAACCCCGTTGGGATTGGCGCGTGTCGATCGCCACATGCCGCCGGGATTGACCAAGGGCATAAACACCAAACGCACTTGCTGCAACAAGGCTTGCAGACTTTTATCCCAGACCAACTGCGATAACAAACCACGCAAATAGCTAAGCAGCACTTGCGTGCCTATGCGCTCTAAACCATGGATACCGCCAAAAAAACCGATGGCAGGAAGTTGCGGATCGGGATTGCCAAGCGCTAATTGATATACCGGAAAAGACTTGTGTCGCACCTTCACTTCACAGGCGACATTCACGTCGAGATGGTTTTTCCCTAATTGTATGAGTCGTTCTAATTCTTGTAATTCTGGGAGTGCAGGCATGTCGATGCAGACTTTCAGAAATGTGCATTAGGGGCGGAGATTGAGTAAGTCAACAATGCTAGTGCAGTCAGGTAATGAAAGCAAGACAAGGGCGCAACATGTTCGCAACAAGTGTTCTTTTTTTATGCCTAGTGTTGATCAATTACAGGCTTTGCAAAAAAACGTGAAAGTGATTTTGCCAGCCATCTTGGAAGAGGAAATTGGAATTGCCCCTCTAAGTTTGGTCATTATTAAGTAATAATCAATTCATAGTATTAAGGGCTTCATTACTTTGAGGTCTCCTATGAATCCCCACAATACTCGTCGTCAATTTATCCGCAATTTTGCCGCCACAACGGCAGCTGCTTCGACCACACTGGCATTAACAGCATGCGGAGGTGCTGGGATTGCACCTGTGTATGCGACTTTTGAACATGGTGTCGCGAGCGGCGATCCATTGAGTGACCGCGTGATTATCTGGACACGTGTCTCTCCATCGAGCAATTATGATGGCAGAGAATTTGAGTTGACTTGGCAAGTTGCGAGCGACGATCAGTTTTCTAAGATCGTCAAATCAGGAAGTATCGTGACCAACACGAGCCGCGATTTCACTGCGAAAGTGGATGTCACTGGTTTGAGCGCTAACACGGCTTACTTTTACCGTTTTAATTTTGATAGCCGTTTGTCACCAGTCGGTCGTACCAAGACACTGCCCGTTGGCAGTGTGCAGCAAGTGAAGTTGGCGGTTGTTTCTTGTTCCAATTATCCTGCTGGCTATTTCCATGTGTATGCAGAAATCGCTAAACAAAACGATCTCGATGCCGTCATTCATCTTGGTGATTACATCTATGAATATCCACGCGATGGATATGCTTCGCAAGATGCGGCAAGTTTAAATCGCCAGGTCGAGCCAAAAACAGAAATCGTGACACTCACTGATTACCGTACACGATACGCGATTTATAGGAGCGACACGGATTTGCAAGCGGTACATGCAAAGTACCCGTTCATTACGGTATGAGATGACCATGAATTCGCTAATGACACATAGACTGGCGGCGCAGAAAATCACGATCCAGCGAAAGAAGGTCCTTTCAGCGCACGCCGTGCGGCGGCTTTACAGGCTTATCATGAATGGATGCCAATTCGCTTGCCAGACGCAACGAAGAATGATCGCATCTATCGTTCGTTTGACTTTGGTAGCCTGGCATCTTTGCACATGTTGGATACCCGTTTGATCGGCCGCGATAAACAATTGTCCTACGCAAGCTACATGGGTGCAAGTGGTGCTTTTGATGCCGCAAAATTTACTACCGACATGAGTAATCCTAGCCGTCAGTTAATGGGTGCAGAGCAAACAACTTGGTTGCAAGCACAAATGACAAAGTCAGCGGCGACTTGGCAAATTCTTGGTCAGCAAATCTTGATGGCACGCATGAATATTCCTGCTCCATTGGTATTAGGCCAAATCAGTTTTTCTGACTACACGGCATTACTCGGCAAAGCACAACTTGCACCCGCTACATTGACGACGACCGAAAAAACCATACTAACGCAACCAGCGATTCCATATAACCTCGATGCTTGGGATGGTTATGTGGTCGCACGCGAAACACTGTTAGGTACTGCCAAAGCATTAGATAAAAACCTGATTTCCTTAGCAGGTGACACGCACAATTCATGGGCAAGTGATTTGGCTGACCTGAGTGGCATTGCGGTTGGCGTTGAGTTTGGCGTATCGTCTGTTAGCTCACCGGGTTTTGAAGAATATTTTGCGAAAGAAGATCCGACACAAGTTGCGGCAGGCTTAGAGCAAATTATTGGACCATTGGTTTATGCAGAGACCAAGAGCCGCGGCTATATGATCGTTACCGCAACACCGACAGAAGCACGCTCTGAATGGCGTTATGTCAGCACGGTGAAATCTAAAACTTATAGTGCGGTGAGCGGTAAAACTTTGAAAGTCTTGCCAGGTAAAGCGAATCGCAAGTTGTTGGCGGTGTGAGCTTAAAAACGAGCTGAGACTATCGTCTAAATGAAGGAAGAAGCACTGTGCGCCAGTGCTTCTTTTGGTTTGAGGATGGGGGTGACGGTGTTTAGGCTACTTTAATCTATTGCCCGATGTTTCTCTCTAAAAAGGCGTCGACTTTATTCCAGAAATCTAAACGATTCTTTACTAAGGCCCAACCATGTCCTTCTTCTCGATACTTAATCCACTCAACTTGTTTATTGGTCTTCTTAATCTTGTTGTAGAAATTTTCACCATGGTCAATAGGAACCCGACGATCCGCGCCGCCATATGCTAACAGCAAGGGTTGCTTGATTTTGTCAGTTAATTCTACAGGCGATGTCAGTCTCAATTGCTCCGCGTCTTTTTTCTTGTCGCCGACTAGGAGCGGAAGTCCATATTGTCGGTATTCCGAGGGCAAGTCATTGCCACCCGTGATTTCGAAGAGTAAGCGAAGATCTGTAACGCCGAGCCAACTGACGCCACATTTAAATAGCTCTGGATCATTGACCAATCCCATTAAAGTCGCATAACCACCATAGCTAGCCCCTGCGATGCAAATACGTTTGGGGTCAGCGATTCCTTGCGCAATAGCCCACTTGGCACCATCCGCAATATCATCTTGCATCGCTAACCCCCATTGCTTCCATCCAGCCTGAAAGTGATGCGAGCCAAACCCAGCACTACCTCTAAATTCAGGCTCTAGTACGGCATAACCACGTGAGGCCAAAAACTGTACGTCTGCATCCCATCCCCAACTTGCACCGCGCATATACGGACCACCATGAACCAAAACGATCAAAGGTAGATTCTTTTTCTTCTCCCCTTGTGGCAAGGTAAGATAAGCAGGAATGTCGAGTCCATCACGAGCTTTGTAGCGCACCATATCTTGCATCGCCATTTTGGTCGGATCGATCTTTGGGAATGAAGAGCCGATTAAGTCTAGTTTCGAGGCCTTGGTATCGTAAATAAGGTAAATGGATGGCTGAACGTCCGAATAGGCTCGAACAACTACAAATTGATTCATGCCATCGCGCGGTAAGGTGATTTGATTGATTGTCGCTGGCAATAAAGCGTCGACGGCTTTTTGTATTCCTTTCATTTCATCATCAAGCCAAACGGTCGTGAAAGCATCGTTTAAGTAGCGGATGCCTAGCATCTTTTTAGTATGACGGTCGAACACGAGACTGCCATCAAAATCGTATCCATCAACATCTACGAGGGGTTGCGCTTCAGGGGCATTTTTATCGAAATTAAATTTAAATAATGCCGATTTGTCTCGCTTATTTCTATGCGTTACGTAAAGCGCTCCATCTGGGGCAAAGCTGTGAGGCATGAAAGTGTCTTCGCCATAGGTTGATGACTCAACAATGAGACGCCAATTACTTTCTTTGCGATCCTTGAAATACACCTTTCGAATACCCCCTTCGGTGGTGATATTGAGTCGTGGATTTCCTTCATAGTCAATCAGCCAATCCTTGGTGTCGCCTGGACGATTAAATCTTTCTACAGAACGTGTCTTGGTATTCACGCGGATAAGATTATCAGCGAGAAATTCGTATCCAGGCCCAAATACCGGCTCTGTCACAAATACGCTTTCGGAATCTTTGCTGAAATCGACCGAAAAGAACGAGTTCCAACCCGATAAAATGCGATTTTTAATGGCGGTACTAGCGGTTGATTCCGGTACCCAAATGCGGTCAATAATGGTGAGTGTGTCGCTTCCATCCTTATTCACCGCAAATAGTCCTGGATAGTAGATTAAATCATCTTGAGCGAGACCTTTGTCTTCGGTGCTATAGACTAATCGTTCGTTGTTCACCCAATAAAATTCGCCGATGTCTGCGTTATCAAAACCACTAATGACTTTGGGTATTTTAGTTGCTAAATCCATGGTCGCGAGTTGCACTCGTCCATTTCTTGTCCCTACAAGCATGGCCAGATGTTTTCCGTTTGGCGATATGCTCACCTTAGTGATGCTAGGGTTCTGAAAAAATAATTCTGCACTTAGTTTTTCCGCAGCGGCGATCCCAGGAAGTAAAAGAAAACTCAATATTCCTAAAAAAATATGCTTTAGGCGTAGGTATTTTATGCGGGAGTTCACAAATGGTCTCTCTTTGAAAATTGATCCGGTGTTAAAAAGGATTTGTAGGAGTCATGCAATGCACTTCGACATGTTAAATTATACATGCTCTAAGCATGAGATTATTGATTTGACACGATGAGGAGACCAAGGTGGCGGTATCGACAAATAGCGAATCTGAGAAAAACGCGGCGTATTAATGGGCAATTTATGTTCGTGGTTCTAGAAGGAAGGCAACTTCAAATTTTATGCTTGCTTCTCTGCCACAGAATGATCGCCGCCAAAAAAGCGATTGCGAAATTAGTAAATAAATAGTTGTGCGACACGTTGAAATAAGCAAGTGTATGACCACCACGATATCGAGATATCGCTCAAGTAAAGGTATCGTTAAATGCAGGAATTTGAAGTGAAAGTGCTGTCAAATTGACGCTTACAAAGGACGTGACACAAAAGATGGCATCAGTGTCGTTAGTTTGATGGTAATCAACATGAGTGGTCGAAATTTTATTGCTTTGTCATCTGTGGGTTAAATAAAAAACCTTTTGAGTTGCAATGCCGAATTCGCCCCCGGACGAAAATTATTTTAGTTTTGAAATACCACGTAGCTTCCCAACTATCCCCGTCGGGAAAAAATACACCGACAAAATAAACAAAACACCCAGCCATAACATCCAGCGATCAGGATGGAAGATTTGCGCCAGAATCGGAAAATCGACCAACGCTTCAGAGCCCTGTGCCATCAAATTTTTCAAATAATTTTGTGCGATGATAAATAGTGCGGCACCAATCACCGCACCATACAGCGTGCCCATCCCACCGATCACGACGATCAATAAAATATCCGTCATGACTTCAAAACTCAGCATCGTCTTTGGTCCAACATAACGCAACCACAATGCCATTAAAGCGCCTGCCAATGCTGCTAATAAGGCAGCTAGACAATTGGCGAGGACGCGATAGACGACAGTGCGATAACCGAGTGCTTCAGCACGAAATTCATTTTCGCGTATTGCTTGCAAGACTCTGCCAAATGGTGAATTGACCACGCGCAGCAAGAATAAAAACAGTAGCACGCAAATGCTAAACACGATGTAATAGGTAATGACTTTGCCATCGATCGTACGTCCTAAAATATCATTTTCAAATAATTGAAAGCCGGGTGTTAGTAGTTCTGGTACACGAAAAGTAATGCCATCTTCGCCGCCAGTCAAATCGGATAACTGCGACGCCAAGACCGCAAAAGAAGACGCGACAGCCAGTGTGATCATAGAATAAAAAATCGCCCGTACGCGCAAGGCAAACAAGCCTATCATCAAGGCCAAGGCGACCGTTAAAATCAATGCCAACAATACGCCGATGATGATGACACCCCAACCAGGTGTGCCCGACGACAGCGCTAAGCCCACGCCATAAGCACCGATGCCAAAGAACATCGTATGCGCGAAGGAAACGATGCCTGTATAGCCGAGCAATAAATCATACGAGGCGACCAAGATAATGTAGATGCAAATTGTCGCTGCCGTATTCAAAGGACGCGCGCCGCTGGTGATGAATGGTGCGGCTGCTAAGCCGAAAAATGTCAGCAGCAATAAAGCCGACAGCATGCGACTGCGTGGCAGATCATCGGACAAGAGTTGACGGAACAGGTTCATAAGATTTTCGTTCTCTAGGTAAATTGCTGCAAATTTCTAAAGCTTCTCAACACAATTCGTAGGGCGGGTGCAACCCGCGCTGCTCAAGCGTTCGACCGACTGGCGGCGCGGGTTTCACCCGCCCTACTTTTTCTCTGCCGACTCACGCTCAAGCCCCACGTCGACCAATCGCATACAAACCAGCAGGTCGCCACAACAGGATCGCCATCATCAAAGCAATATTTGATACCAAGGCAAATTTTGGCGCTAAGAATCCGGCGTAGTTGGTCACTAAAGCCATCAATAGTGCACCGATAAAACAGCCACCAACAGAACCCAGTCCACCGATGATGACGACGATGAATACCATCACCATTACCTCGCTTCCCATTGCCGCAGTCAAAGTTTCTTTATACAAGCCCCACATCACTCCGCCTAAACCGGCTAATGCAGAACCGGCGGCAAATACAGCGATGAATAGCCGACGGATGCGATAACCTAGCGCTTCGACCATTTCGCCATTTTCTACGCCTGCGCGTATCAACAAACCTAGTTTGGTGCGATTCAAAATCAGGAACATCGCCAAGAAAACGATGATGCCAACGACAACGGCGATCAGGCGATATTTCTCAATCGCAGCGTCACCGATAAAAATCGCGCCACGTAGACTTTCTGGTAAAGGTAGGGGAATTTGTTCAGCACCCCAAATCACGCCAATGATTTGTTCCGCGACGATCATGCCGCCCATGGTGATCAGAATTTGTTTCAAATGCTGTCCATATACAGGCATGATAATCAAGCGTTCAAACGCCCATCCGAGAATCGCAGTGACTAGCATAGCGAAGAGCACCGCTAAACCGAGTACACCCAGATTGATCCACAAAGAATCAATTTCTAACCAGCCCTTCATCGGCAATAGCACCATCGTCGCGGCATAAGCACCGACCGCGACAAAAGCACCGTGACCAAAATTCAAAACATCCATCAGGCCGAACACGAGTGTCAGTCCACTCGACATGATGAAGATCATCATGCCCATCGCGAGACCCGCAACGGTTAAGGTCAGCCAGGTCGGAAAACTGCCTATCAAAGGCAGCATCGCCAACGCTAATACTGGCACTAAGAAGAGTGGCGCTAGATCGCGTGGCTTGCTTGGTAGATCAGGATTGTTCATATGCTGTCATTTACCTATCGCTTAATTTATCTTGGACTTACGCAAAACAGACGCTGGCGTTGTTGTGTTCGCCTCATCGTGCAATTTTGCGTAAGTCCTAAGTCCTACTATTGCCGTGTTTTTTTACTGATGGCTTGCCAACGACAAACCCAGCAATTTCTGCTGTAAGTCTTCGTTGTCTGCCAGTTCACGCATGGTTCCCGTGTGCACCACGCGGCCATCGTCCATGACCGCAACCGTGTCACCCAAATTTTTCACAAAGTTGAAATTTTGTTCGACCAATAGGATGGTGGTATCGCTGGCCTTGAGTTCCTTGAAGGCTTCCATCAGACTTTGAATGATCGCGGGTGCTAAGCCCTTGGTTGGCTCATCGACCAATAATAATTTGCGCGGTTCTATCATGGCGCGTGCAATCGCCACCATTTGTTTTTGACCGCCTGACAAATTGCCAGCGGGATAATTCCAGAATTTTTTCAACGCGGGAAAGAAACCAAAAATCCATTCGAGTCGCTCGGTATTCATCGCGCCATTGCGTGCCGCCAAATGCAGGTTTTCTTTGACGGTTAAATCCGAAAAGATCGCCATACTTTCTGGCACATAAGCGATACCTGCTTGCGCAATCGATGGTGTCGAGAGCGCCGCAATATTTTGCCCGTCAAATAGAACACTGCCTTGGCTGGCTTTCCATAAACCCATGATGGTGCGCAGCGTTGTGGTCTTACCCGCGCCATTGCGACCTAATAAAACGGAAAGTCCGCCACGTGGCACGCACAGATCGACTCCTTGCAAAATATGGTACTCGCCGATATGTGTATGGACGCCTTTTAACTCCAACAGCATTTGAGCTGCTTGAGTTTGTCCTGCTGGAACTTGAGTTGCTGCATCAGACATCTTGCGCGACTCCTTTACCTAAATAAGCTTCCTGTACGATGGCCGATGCCATCACGGTCGCTGGTTCACCATCGGCAACCAAAGTGCCATTGTGTAAAACGATAATTCTGTCGGCTAGGGAACGCACTACATCCATTTTGTGTTCAACTAAGAGGATGGTTTTATTCTTTTCTGCCTTCACTTCTTGAATCAGATTTAAAACCACAGGTACTTCATCTACGCTCATGCCCGCAGTTGGCTCATCAAACATCATGATCTCTGGTTCCAGTGCCAACAAGATCGCCACTTCCAATTTACGCTTATCACCATGCGACAAAGTGATCACACGGTCATCGCGACGATCCGCTAATGCCACTCGTTCAAGATAGTGTTCTGCGCGTTGTATCAATTCTTTATGGCTCGACCACAGCGAGAAGATATCTAAGCCTATACCAGCACGACTTTGCACAGCCAATCGAACGTTTTCCATCACCGATAAATGCGGAAACAGATTCGTCAATTGAAACGCACGACCAATGCCAGCGCGCGTACGTTTGGCTGCGCCGAACTTCGTAATGTCTTGCCCAAATAAACTGACGCTACCCGAACTCGCATTGAGCTGACCTGAGATCAAATTAAAGTAAGTGGTTTTACCTGCGCCATTTGGTCCGACAATGACGGTTAAGCTGCCCGGATAAAAATCCGCACTCACTTGATTGACTGCGACATGACCACCAAAGTGGATGCTCAAGTCGCGGGTGCTCAAGGATGGTGTGCTAACAGGTGGCGTGCTAACAGATGATGTGCTGCTGGTTTGCATGTGCTGTGCGATCTAGGATTGACTATCGTTTGTTTTTTACTGGAACAGGAATATCGCTAGCAGGAATTTCGCGTACCAATTCCAAAATATCCCATTCGTTTTTCTGATCTTTTTTGATCTTGAAGTGATACATGGATTGCAGTGCTTGATGATCCTCTTTGCGGAAATTCATCTTGCCTTTTGGCGTGTCAAATTCCATGCCTTCCATTGTGGTAATGAGTTTTTCCGTATTGGTCGATTGGGCTTTGCTCAATGCGGTGTAGACAGCACTAGCTGCGGCGAAACCACCAGCGGTAAAGAAATCTGGCGGTGCTTTAAAGCGCTTGGTGTGCTCGGCAACTAACCAGTCATTCATTTTGTTTTTTGGGAAATCATAGTAGTAGTAAATCGTACCTTGTGTGCCTACATAGGACTTCCATAATTTCATGACGGGCAAAATATTCCCGCCGGGAGCCAGGTTGATGCCGAAACGTTCGGGCTTTAAGTCAGCCAGTTTATTCATG
>JAYVHZ010000043.1:0-2957 GCA_043770645.1 Undibacterium sp.
GTGCAACCCGCGCTGCCAGAACGTGAAGTAACGAAACTCATCGTGTGCGGCGCGGGTTGCACCCGCCCTACAAATTTATTCTCTGCGCCTCTGCGGTTACCTTCTTAAACGACTTCAATATCAAATATCAAAACTAATCCCCTGCGCTAAAGGCAAAGAATGGCTGTAATTGACGGTGTTGGTCGAACGACGCATATACGCTTTCCATGCATCTGATCCCGACTCACGACCGCCGCCTGTGTCTTTTTCACCACCAAATGCACCGCCGATTTCTGCACCGGATGGGCCGATGTTGACGTTGGCGATGCCGCAATCGCTGCCGACGTCAGACATAAACAATTCTGCTTCGCGCATGTCAGTGGTGAAGATGCTGGAGGACAAACCTTGTGGTACCTCATTGTTCCAGTCAATTGCTTGTTGTAAATCGGTATAGCGCACGATGTACATAATTGGTGCAAAGACTTCGTGGTGCATGTGCGCCGTTTGCGTTGGCATTTCAACGATAGATGGACGCACGTAGTAACCAGCCTCAGAGCCAGCGACCATCACACGTTCACCACCAAATACTTCGCCTTGATCCGCTTTTGCTGCGTTCAGCGCAGTTTGCATAGCTTCGTATGCGGCTTGATCAACTAGTGGACCAATCAAAGTTGATTTCTCTAGAGGATTGCCAATCGGCAGGCCAGCGTAAATTTTCTTTAAACGCGGCACGATGGTGTCGTAAATACTGTCGTGGACAAACAAGCGGCGCAAAGTTGTGCAACGCTGACCAGCAGTGCCGACGGCGGAGAAGGTGATCGCTCGTACCGCCATTTCCAGATCAGCACTTGGTGCCACGATCATGGCGTTATTGCCGCCTAGTTCTAAGATGGTGCGTGTCAAACGTTTGGCACATACTTCAGCCACTTGGCGTCCCATACGCGTACTTCCAGTGGCAGATACCAAGGCGACGCGTTTGTCTTCCACCATTTGTGCACCGGTGTCGCGGGCGCCGATAATCAATTCGGCTAAACCTTCTGGTGCATCATTGCCAGTGGCATTAAAGCGTGCGACCGCTTTCATGAACAAAGCGTGGGTTGCGACTGCGGTTAATGGTGTTTTTTCTGATGGTTTCCAGGTAACGCTATTGCCGCAGACGAAGGCGAGTGCCGCATTCCAAGCCCACACGGCGACCGGGAAATTGAATGCGGAAATGACGCCCACTACACCGATAGGATGCCAGACTTCCATCATGCGATGTCCCGGACGCTCAGAGGCGATCGTCAAGCCGTACAACTGGCGCGATAAGCCAACCGCGAAGTCGCAGATATCGATCATTTCTTGGACTTCGCCTAAGCCTTCTTGCAAAATCTTGCCAGCTTCTAAAGTCACGATTTGACCCAAAGCCGCTTTGTGTGTGCGCAGCTCTTCACCGAATAAACGAATAAGTTCACCACGGCGCGGCGCAGGTACTTTGCGCCAATCCAGAAATGCGGCATGGGCGCGGTCAATTTTTTGTGTCACTTGTTCCGCACTGTCTGCACGTAAAGTCGCGAGTGGCAAGCCGTTAATCGGTGAAATACTAGGAATATTATTTCCTTGGTAGTCAGCCAGATTAACCCCGAGTTCTGTTAGTAGGTTGTGGATGTTAGATGTCATAGCGTTCTATTATTGTAGGTGATGGAGTGAAAATACAAATTGCAGCGTGATTGTAGTGTAGCCAATTCAGACAGAGTGAACAAAGGACATATAGTTATGACTTGGTGAGAAAAAGGAATAAAAACTACACGCTTTGTAATTTGTTGGTGATCTATCACTGGTTTTCTTGCTTGTAAGGCACTCGACCAGTCGGCACGACACTAGAAGCATGCATACAATGCCCATGTTGATCATCAAAAAACATATGCGGTTTAAAAGCCGCGAGTACCGCTGACTTATTGACGCCGCCCATAAAGAAAGTCTCGTCAATCGCGATATTCCAAGCACGCAAAGTGCGTATCACACGTTCGTGTGCGGGCGACGAGCGCGCCGTGACTAAGGCAGTACGTAAGGGCAGGGCATGACCATCGGGCGCTTTGAAATTGTTCTGAATATACGATAGCGCCACTAGTAAGCGGGCGAACGGGCCCTCAGGTAAAGGTTTTTTCGCATTCTCGCGCTCGTGTTGTTCAAAGGCTTCTATGCCTTGTGATTGATAGATTTTTTCCGCTTCATCCGAAAAAATCACGGCATCGCCGTCAAATGCAATGCGGATTTGCTCTAAATCGGCGACATTTTCTGCCAGTTGATATAGCAGTGCCGAAGCCACACCGGCATTGATCGCGGCTTGTACATCGTCTTCGTGCAAAGACAGAAACAGACTGACATTAAATGCTTGCAAATACGAAGAAAGTGATGCACCACCCGCCAAAACTGCACGACTAATATCCAAACCGTAATGCGCAATCGAATTAAAGATTCGCAAGGATGTTTCAGAAGAATTGCGCGACATGATGACGACTTCGACTAATCTTTGTCCGGGCGTCAACTGATTGAGTTTTAACAATGCTTTAACGAGGGCGAAACCAGAGCCTGGTTTGAGAATTTCATTTTCATTTGCTAATTGATGCTGGCGATAGGCGTCCAATCCCTGTTGCTGGAAAATCGCTTCCTCTGCTTCCAGGTTAAACAGAGCACGCGATGAAATCCCAATAACCAATAATTTGTCGAGTGAATAAGGCATATTTGTAGGATCTTAATCTGAAGAAAGTATCGTGTTCAGGTGCGAAATCAGTAAGTCAATTTCTTCTACCGTATTGTAATGGGCAATCGATACCCGCACGACACCAGCATGTTTTTCTAAGCCTAGAGCCTCAATCAAATGTCGCGCATAAAAATCACCAAAACGTATGCCGATATTGAATTGATCGATGTGTTTGACGATCGTTTCCGATAGCGTATTCTCTACGACAAAACTAATCGTTGGCACACGGCTTGCG
>JAYVHZ010000044.1:0-2653 GCA_043770645.1 Undibacterium sp.
ACAAAGCAGTTAGAAATTTCTTTGTCGGCGCGGTGCTCGCTTCGACTCTGTTTTATCTCAATGCCGTCGGCGCTTTACCCGCGATCAAGCTATTTAAGAGTTATGTCGTGTACGAGGGGAATAAGTCCATTTTGCTGGGCTTACTATTAGCGATCGCTGCCGCCTGGATGTTGCATGAATGGCGTTTGCGTAAAAATCATCATTTGTGGCGCGCGCTTAGTTTTTTCTATGTTGTCGTCGCTTTGGTAATGTGTACAAAATCACGCACCGCTAGTTTGCTATTTGTCTTGCTGTGTTTGGTGATCGTTTGTCGTAACTTCCGTTTTCGCTGGTGGCAATTACTTGCTTCTGCTGCCGCAGTTGCTTCTTTAGTTTTTACGATCAACTTCGTCTCGCATCTACCTTCGCCGGTTACATGTTTGGCAAAGCAAATGCATGATGTGCATAAGATGCATGGCGCTGAAATTATGCTCAATCGTGCAATCTGTACTGTGCATCAAGTACGAGATTTTGGTCAGACTAAACAAGTCAGCGAGGATGGCATGCGTTTAGAGTTGTATATGAACACATGGCAAATGATCACAGCCAGCCCTTGGCTTGGACACGGCATAGGTAATTGGCTGCCCATGTATCAACAAAAAGCCCAAGGTCAGATCAGCGAAAAAATGACGACACCGCATAATGATTATTTACTGTATTGGTTTGAATTAGGGATTGGCGGATTGATTGCTTTGTTGGCGATCTGGCTCACCCAATTGCGGGTGGCTTTTCAAATGGTGGGCTCTGAGCATACTGAACGAGCCATGCTGGTGTCGACGCTCACAATTGCAATGATGTTTGCCGCTTGCTTTAACGCGATCTTACGCGACGGTGTGTTTGCTTTTGCGATGTTGATCTTGCTGGCGATTCCTATGGCTGGTGTTACGCGCACTGCCTTAAAAACGACATAAATTATGGCAAAACTGAATAAACCTATTTTAAAGCGCCTGTGGACTTCGGTCACGCAGTATCGTGCCTATTTGATTCTTACCGTGTTGACGATGTGCGGTACGGCCTTGACGGAAGTCGCATTGCCTTGGGGCTTGGGTATGTTGCTCGATAACGGCTTTGGACGCAGTACGCCAGGTGCACCGGCGGGCCAGACCATGGACTTTCCACTTTGGTATGTGCCAGCAATACTGATCGCTATCTTTGTCTTTCGCGGTGCCTGTACCTTTACCACCAGTTATTTGATGAGCCGCATTTCAGTCAACTTGCTGAATGAGCTGCGAGCAAAAGTCTTTGATAAGTTATTGCATGTCCCGGTCGGGTTTTATCACGCTGAATCGAGTGGGCGCATCATCAATACGATTATGTTTGAGGCGCAACAAATTGTTGAGATGGTGAAAGTATCGATCACAACTTTGTTCCGTGATTCGCTGACCGTCATGGTCTTAATGGGCTACCTGATTTGGCTCAATTGGAAGTTGACACTGGTTACCATTATTCTGATTCCCGGCATGACGATCTTAGTTCGTGGGGTCAGCAAGCGCCTGCGTAAATTGAATCACCAATCTTTGGAAGTCAGTGGTGAGCTAACCCAAGTGATTGAAGAAACCACGCGCGCGCATCAGGTGATCCGTATTTTTGGCGGACAACAATATGAACAGCAGCGCTTCGAGGAAAAGAATAAAAAACTCGGCAGCTACACCATGAAAAGTACCGTGGCGGTGTCGTTCACCACGCCCCTGACACAGATCTTGGCATCAGTTGCCGTCGCCATCGTGATCATGCTCGCTTTGGCACAAGCACGTAAAGATGCAACGACCGTAGGGGATTTTGTGACCTTCATTACGGCGATGATGATGTTGCTCACACCATTAAAACGCTTGGCTGACTTGAATGGCCCCTTGCAGCGTGGCATGGCGGCTGCCGAATCTGTTTATCGCATGGTTGATGCCATTCCCGAGAGCGAGAGAGGTCAGACAATCAATGGGCGTGCGTCAGGTCAGCTTGAGTTTAAGGATCTGAGTTTTACTTATCCGGGGCAAGAACAGCGTGCTTTGAATCAGATTAATTTACAGGTGCAAGCTGGTGAAACCATTGCTTTAGTCGGAATGTCGGGCGGCGGCAAGACGTCGTTGGTGAATCTGGTTCCCCGTTTCTATGAGCCGGATAGTGGTCAGATTTTACTTGATGGTGTTGCGTTATCAGATCTGTCGCTTAAAAGCTTACGTCAGCAAATCGCGATGGTGAGCCAAAATGTGATCTTATTTGACGACACGATTGCCGCGAATATTTCGTATGGTGATGCTAATCCAGATCCAGCACGGATTGCTTATGCGATTCAAGCATCTCATCTGCAAGATGTCGTCGATGAGATGTCAGAGGGATTGCAAACCATGATAGGCGACAACGGCATGCGACTCTCTGGCGGACAACGTCAGCGTTTAGCGATTGCCCGCGCAATCTATAAAAATGCACCAATTTTGATTTTGGACGAAGCGACTTCAGCACTCGATAGTGAGTCTGAACGAGCGGTACAGGCGGCATTAGATGAGTTAATGCAAGGCCGTACAACGCTAGTGATTGCACATCGTTTATCAACGATTGAACGCGCCAGCAGAATTGTGGTCTTAGTCGAAGGTCAGATTGTCGAAGTGGGAACCCATGC
>JAYVHZ010000045.1:0-2070 GCA_043770645.1 Undibacterium sp.
CAGTGGCAGCGTGGTCGCCTTTTTTGGGTTACCTTTTTTGGCGAAGCAAAAAAGGTAACTGGCTGTCGGGCCACCCCCGACCAGAGGAGGCTGATCAAACGAGAAATTGGATCATTCCAAGGAACAGACAAAGTAACGACGATAATTTTTGATGTAGTACAAAAGGCGAATAAGTAAAACCAATAACAATCAAAAACAATCAACTACGCGCCAAAAAGAATTCAAACCAAAACGCTATAAAAACTGGAGACACCATGAACTACCAAGATTTTTATCAAGCCTCAATTCAAGACCCAGCCACTTTCTGGGATCAACAAGCCCAACTCATCAGCTGGCACAAACCCTATACCCAAGTGCTCGATCACAGCAAACCACCATTTGCCAAATGGTTTGTCGGTGGCGAGACAAATCTTTGTTATAACGCGATTGATCGTTGGTTGGAGACACAGTCGGATAAGCCGGCATTGATCGCCATTTCGACGGAAACCAATTCCGAGAAAACTTACAGCTTTGCCGAACTGCATTGTGAAGTACAGCGCATGGCGGCAATCATGTTGGAGCTCGGAGTGAAGAAGGGCGATAGAGTATTAATCTATATGCCCATGGTTGCCGAAGCAGCATTCGCCATGTTGGCATGTGCGCGCATCGGTGCTGTGCATTCCGTGGTGTTCGGCGGCTTCGCCTCTAAGAGTTTAGCAACGCGTATTGATGACGCTAAACCCGTATTGGTGGTGTCTGCCGACGCCGGGATGCGTGGCGGTAAGGCGGTGGCTTATAAGCCTTTGCTGGATGAAGCGATTGAGCTTGCAGAACATAAACCCGCTAAAGTATTAATGGTCAATCGTGGTTTAGATGCGATGCACTTGGTGGCGAATCGTGACGTTGACTATGCAGGCTTACGCCAACAACATATGGACGCTCAAGTCCCTGTGACTTGGTTAGAGTCCAACGAGATGTCTTATGTACTCTACACCTCAGGTACAACAGGTAAACCTAAAGGCGTGCAGCGTGACGTGGGCGGGTATGCAGTGGCGCTCGCTTCATCGATGAAAAACATTTTCTGCGGCAATCCCGGAGAAACTTATTTTGCGACATCCGATATTGGTTGGGTTGTCGGGCACTCCTACATCGTCTACGGCCCTTTGATCGCGGGGATGGCGACGATTATGTACGAGGGCACACCAATCCGGCCCGATGCTGGCGTATGGTGGAGCATCGTCGAGAAATATAAAGTCACACGTATGTTCTCTGCGCCAACCGCAGTGCGCGTGCTGAAGAAGCATCCGGTTGAATTGATGAAGAAATACGATATTTCTTCACTCAAAGCCTTGTACTTGGCGGGCGAGCCACTCGATGAAACGACATCAAATTGGATCGCCACGGAATTAGGCGTGCCGATCATCGATAACTACTGGCAGACCGAAACAGGCTGGCCTATCTTGTCGGTTGCACGTGGTGTTGAACACAAAGATACGCGTCTCGGCAGCCCGGGTATCGCGATGTACGGTTACAACGTCACTATCATCAACGAAGCGACAGGCGCGGTGTGTGGTGCGAATGAAAAAGGTGTGGTCGCGATTAAGGGACCATTACCACCTGGTTGTATGCAAACCATTTACGGTGACGATGCGCGATTCGTGCAAACCTACTGGTCTAACTTCGCGCATGAACAGTTGTATTCCACCTTCGATTGGGGCATATGCGATGAGGATGGATATTTCTTCATTTTGGGACGCACTGATGACGTGATCAACGTCGCTGGACATCGCCTCGGCACTCGTGAAATTGAAGAAAGCATTTCCAGTCATCCGCAGATTTCTGAAGTCGCCGTGGTGGGTATTGAAGATAAATTGAAAGGGCAGGTCGCAGTAGCGTTTGCGATTATCAAAAACCCAGAACGTGCGGCGACACCTGAGTTAGCAAAAGCTTTGGAAGCCGAAGTGATGGCTGTGGTCGATAAACAATTAGGTGCGGTTGCACGTCCTGCGCGGGTCTATTTTGTGGCGATGTTGCCAAAGACCCGCTCTGGTAAACTCTTACGCCGTTCTATCCAAGCTGTATGTGAAGGGC
>JAYVHZ010000046.1:0-3314 GCA_043770645.1 Undibacterium sp.
CGATAAATGATCGAGGGCGACGCCGCCCTCATTTTCTTTGTAAACCGCACTAAATTAGCCACTCTTAACGGTTCGAAATAGCTTATCCAATCAGCACAAGATGTATCTAATTATTAAGAATCACTCAAAACTGAACCCCAGCCTCGAAAAAACGCCCACCCTCCTCTTCCAACAGAGCAGGGGGCTTGGTGACATCACCAATTACGACTAGTTTTCCGCGTAATTTTGGATAACATAATATCTCTGCATATGCGAAGAAGGCATCCATATCTAAACGTGCTATGCGCCTTTCTCTGTCATTCTTAAGATAGGATGAGGTGGTAAAGCAAATATGATTCTCGTTATTTCTGTTTCGTTCAGGCGGATTGATGGGTTACTTTTATTCTGCGATTAGAAAAAAATGCGTTAAAGATCTCGCTACACAGCGCTATTCGAGCCCTTCATATGAATTCAACTATAGAAGACGTGAGCGTCAACTTCTTAGGATTTTTCTTTGCCATTAGGTGCCCAAAATAAAGTGTTGTTTAAGATGTACATGTGATTTATTTATTTGTTTGCCAAACCTAGGTCATATATCTTTCTATCGTTCTATGACCCTAGACCCCCATGAAGTCATTGGTCATATAACTATTTCGGTGACGAATAAAATTATCACAATCACCGTGTATGATTTTACGTTGGACGGTTTTCATTTTTCGGCTAAAACACTGCTTATTTATTCAGTATAAATGCGTATTTTAGCCGAATCACAAAGAGGTAGTGCTAAAAATTAATACTTATAGCCAAACCCAAAAGTAATCAAACTATTGGTTTTCTTGAAGTTGTTGCTAGGCTTGCTGGTGTAGCTGACCGCCGCGCTGGCATTCATGGTCCAGCCATTGGCCACGACCGTCGCTAGGCTAATATCAAAGGTACTGCGGGTACCAATATCTGAACTACCAGGATAAATCGCCCAGCGCTGTTTGATGCTTGAGGTTGTACTTAGCTTATGTGTTGATTCTTCACCTAATAAGAATTCCACGCCTTTTCTGCTGCTAAATGAAGGTGGAATCGTGGCGCCAAAGCGCGTATCTGAATAGCCTAAACCGGTAAATAAATCGAAAGAGGTATCTTCAGTTTTAATCAATTTAAAACCCGCACCTGCATTGAAGGAATAACGCGAGTCGATGTTTTGTATCTTATTTGTCTCTAACTCACTCCCACCGAAGAAGAAACTATGTTCCGATAAATTGTAATCGTAGCGACCACCAAGCCGGAGCAATTGCGCCGTATTGGTTTTCACTTTATTGACGGTGTTGCTGCCATAGTTCATCACCGCATATAGACCTAACTTATCTTCTTTGCTGGCCTTGCTGCCATTAGCGCTAAGGTTAAAGGATTGTGCGACGGTATTACTTGACGCGTAGCTGCCGCCGATGGCGATGCCACCGTGCCACCTGTCATCTTGAACAGTTTGTGCTTGTATGGAGCCAACATAGCCGGTGCAAATGACCGCGATAGCGAAATATTGGTGGGTGTTCCGAAAGTAGCGCTGCATCATGAATTTTCCTTTTGAGATGTTGAATTTGAAGGGTGAATTATAGATAAATTTGAGCCGGGCTCGATGATCGTAACGATGAATATGGTGGATAAGTTGACTTAAGCGCTTTGACCTAATACGAACTTGATTTTTACTCTATGTCCAAAATAAAAAGAGTAAGTAAACGTATTTGAAACATTCATTATCCAGCATTTTTGTGCTTTACACTATTGTCGTTTGTATTTTTCATGCACAAACTAGGTTCTATTGTGATAGCATAAATTTCCATATTTCTAATGAAATCAGCGAATAGGTGAAGCGATGTCTATGTATTTGAAAATCTTATTGAGCTTGAGTTTGATTTGTTTGACTGCTTGTGAACGATTAGGGCTATCAGATCCTGTGAAAGAAGCTGCATTGAAAGAAGCTGACGCCCGTGCGACAGGGAGTGCGTGTCGTCATGCTGGGCGTGGTATTGAAGATTGCTATGTCTTAAATCCCGATGCTGCGCGTGCTTCGGTGTACGCTGGTTGGAAAGAAATGAACGACTATATGCGTGAAAATAATATCGCAGAAGTCAAGCCGAGTGTCGTTGTTCCTGCCAGCGCAACAGCCGAAGAATCAGCGTCTGCCTCGGCCTCTGCTAGTGCAAGCGCCAACTAATCCCAAGAAGAGAAGGCCAGAATGCATGCAAATGCCAAATTAATCGAGCAATTTTATCAAGCATTTCAACGGCTTGATGCCGAAGCAATGTGCGCTTGCTACACTGAGGATGTCCATTTTTCCGATCCGGTTTTTCTAGATCTGCATGGCGTCGACGCAGGCAATATGTGGCGCATGCTGACGTCGCGTGCGCAGGATTTTTCCTTAGTGTTTGATTCTGTCGAAGCAAACGATACTGAGGGCAGGGCTCATTGGGTTGCTAGTTATAGTTTCACTCAAACAGGGCGTTTTGTCGTCAATGATATTCATGCCAAATTCAAATTTAGGGATGGCAAAATAGAGCGTCATAACGATCATTTCGATCTATGGAAATGGAGTCGCCAAGCAATGGGCTGGCAGGGCTACTTGTTGGGATGGCTGCCATTAGTGCAAAATAAAATACGATTTCTAGCGGCGAAAAATTTACGAAAATTTTCTGTGAAGTGATCGCAATCAATCTGATTTTGCTTTTATGCCCGAACAGGTTAGTCAAAATTAGGCTCACTCAAAATATCAAGACGGGCAGTGGTGTGTGATTTCAAAGACCGAGCAGGTTAAGTAAGAAAGGCGTTTGAAATTGCTATGTTGGTGTTCAAGTTTTCAAATAAGACCAAGACTAGTTTTCATTTAAGTTGTATCGTCGCTGTCTTGATGCTCAATGCTGCGTGTGTTCGTGACTCTCTTTTCGTGACTAAAGTCGAGCCGCCTCCGAAACCACAAGTGACCGAATCAATCTTATTTTCTGAGGATGCAATCTCATCTCCCTATACGCAAGTTGGCTTAAGCAATGCGCGTTGTGATCTTCAGGATGCGGATAGTTTTCAAATGCAATTCGTCGATATGCTCAATCAATTACGGGCGACTGAGCAGTTCTGTGGAAGAGAAAAGATGCCAGCGAGCTTTCCATTAGTATGGAACACGAGGCTGCAAATGTCTGCTTATGAGCATTCAGCACAAATGGCTGTCACTAACCTAGTCTCCCACGTTAGTTTGGATTTGTCAGCAGCGGTTGTAAACTGATACAGAGCAGCGATTGAAAACTGATACACCATTTTGAGATGATGGCTGCTTTTTGGAGCGGCTTTGAAACCTA
>JAYVHZ010000047.1:0-4648 GCA_043770645.1 Undibacterium sp.
CCAGAAGAATCACGCGCGAATGAAGACGCTTTACAACGTGCGGTCTTGACCTTGTGGCAAACGCGCATGTTGCGCATGTCGAAACTATCGGTGCTCGACGAAGTCGAAAATGGTTTGAGTTTTTACGACTATACTTTCTTGCGCGAATTGCCGCATCTGTACGCGGGCTTAGAAGATCTGTTAGCAAGTAAAGATCAGCGTTTTGAGAAAACGGAGTTGCCTAGTTTTATGCGCTTGGGAAGTTGGATTGGTGGTGATCGCGATGGCAATCCTTTTGTAACAGCCAGCGTTTTAGAAAAAACTTTAACGATGCAATCTACCCGCGCATTCAAATTTTATTTGGAAGAATTACATACACTGGGTTCACAATTGTCGATGGCGACATTGCTCGTGAAAGTATCGCCAGAGTTGGTCGCACTTTCAGAACGTTCGCCAGATCACTCGCCACATCGTGCCGATGAACCATATCGCTTGGCGGTGAGTGGTGTGTATGCGCGCTTGGCGAGCACCTTCAAGAACTTGTTGGGATTAGATCCGGTGATCGCACCATGTGGCCTTGCTGATGCCTATATCAGCGCGGAAGAATTGGTTGCGGATCTCGATGTTATCCATCAATCGCTGTCGGACAATGGCTCGATAGGCATCACGCGTGGTCGCCTGCGTCATTTACGTCGTGCGGTTCGCGTGTTTGGTTTCTATCTCGCACCTATCGATTTGCGTCAAAATTCTGATGTGCATGAACGCGTCGTTGCTGAGTTGTTGCAGGCGGCTAATCCTTCAATGAGCTACTTGGATTTGAATGAAGATCAGCGTATCGAAGTCTTGATTGCAGAAATCAGTTCATCACGTCCATTAGCGTCGCCCTATTTGACGTATTCTGAAGAAACACAATCCGAGTTGGCGATTTACCGCGCCGCTTGTACTGCAAAGCAGCGTTACGGCAAAGGTGCGGTACCGAACTGCATCATCTCGAAAACGGATGGTGTGTCGGATATGTTGGAATTGGCATTGCTGTTGAAAGAATCAGGCTTATTGCATCCTGCTGAAGGCCGTTTGGATGTGAATGTTATTCCTTTGTTTGAGACGATCGGCGACTTGCAAAATAGTGCGCCAGCGATGGATAGATTGTTCGGTATTCCTGCTTACGCACGTTTGTTAGAAAGCCGCAACAATGCGCAGGAGGTCATGCTCGGCTATTCTGATAGTAATAAGGACGGTGGTTTCTTAACCTCCGGCTGGGAATTGTATAAGGCCGAAATTGATCTGGTCGAGATTTTCGCCAAGCATCAAGTTCGTCTGCGCTTGTTCCATGGTCGTGGCGGCTCAGTTGGTCGTGGCGGTGGTCCAAGCTATCAAGCGATTTTGGCGCAACCATCAGGTGCGGTTCAAGGTCAGATTCGTTTGACTGAGCAAGGTGAGGTGATCACGGCAAAATATGCAAATCCCGAAGTAGGACGTCGTAATTTAGAAGTCCTGGCAGCTGCCACGATGGAAGCAAGTTTGCTCTCACATACTGAGGTAGCGCCACGTCCAGAGTTTCTCAGAACCATGGAAGCTTTATCCGAAAACGCCTTTAAAGCTTATCGCAATATGGTGTATGAGACTGAAGGATTTGAACAGTATTTCTGGGAGTCGACCGTCATTTCTGAAATCGCTGGTTTGAACATTGGTAGTCGTCCAGCATCGCGTAAAAAATCTACTGCGATTGAAGATCTGCGCGCGATTCCTTGGGTCTTTAGTTGGTCACAATGTCGCTTGATGTTGCCGGGCTGGTTTGGTTTTGGTAGTGCGGTCAAGCAGTACCTAGAGGCGAATCCAAATAATGGTTTGCAGACTTTGCAAGCGATGTTTAAAGACTGGTCGTTTTTCTCAACCGTGTTGTCGAACATGGAAATGGTCTTGGCTAAGAGTGACATCGGCATTGCGAGTCGTTACGCGCAATTGGTCAAAGACGAAGAATTACGCAATCGCATTTTCCCGCGCTTGGAAGCGGAACATGCTTTGACGATTGAAGTGCTTAAACAAATTTCAGGTCGTGAGGATTTGCTGTCTGATAATCCATTGCTCAAGCGCTCTATTGTCAATCGTTTCCCTTATCTGTCACCTTTAAATCACGTGCAGGTTGAGCTTTTGAAACGCTATCGCCAGGGTGATGAAGATGAACGTGTACGTCGCGGAATTCATTTGTCGATCAATGGTATTGCAGCAGGTTTGCGGAATAGTGGTTAAAGATCTCGGATGTCAATTCTTGATTTGAGATAAGAAAATCCGAACAGGAATGGTAAAGAGGGGAAAGTATTTCGGTATACTTTCCCCTTTATTTGTATGGACATCAATATGCATGCAGCGGTCTTAGGAGTGGTTGGTTGGTCTGGCAGCGGCAAGACTACTTTGCTTGAATTCCTCATTGCAGAATTAGTGAAATCAGGCAAAACAGTGAATGTCGTGAAGCATAGTCATCATGATGTTACGTTAGAGCCTGCCCATAAAGATAGCGCCAAGTTGCGTAACGCGGGTGCAGCACAAGTATTGTTGGCATCGCCTTTTCGTTATGCGATCGTCAAAGAGTTGCGATCCGAGTTGGAACCATCGCTGCAAGAGTTGTTAGAAAAACTAGATCCGGCGGATTTGACTTTGGTAGAAGGCTATAAGTGGGCAAATTTGCCTAAGCTTGAGGTTTATCGACCTAGCTTGGACAAGTCAGCAATTTATCCAGATGACAAACATATTGTTGCGGTTGCTTCTGATGTTGCGAGGCTAGATGGCTGCCCATCCCAGATCACCTGGCTAAATTTGAATTCACCTGAGGAAATCCTTGCATGGATTCATCATGGGTTGCTTGAAGATAGATTCTTGCAATATATTGAAACGCAATGATCTATACCTGTAGTCCGCATCCTTCCTTGTCATTTTCGCGATTTTTTCTGGCTGTCCAAATTATTTTCGTGGAAACCTAAAGAAACTTGAAAGCTCTGCCGTTATTAATAATGTAGATAAGGAGAATTGTCATGGACGTGTCCAGTATAGCAAGGTTTGCAACCACAATGGCTGATGTCGGTGTGAGTCAAGAAGTCAGTATTGCCGTGTTGAAGAAAGCACTTGATGTCAGTAAGGAAAGTGCAACTGCCTTGATTGAGGCCATCCCCAATTCGAGTGCTAATGTGCCTAACTTGCCGCCAAATTTAGGGCGAAATATCAATACGACAGCATAAAGTTCAAATTTTTAAACAAAAACAGCGCTCTTAGGCGCTGTTTTTGTTTATGGGATTTAAATTTTACAATAGTCTGTCTTACTTCAAGCACGCTAGCCAGCAATTTGCAATAATTGAGGTCTATACGTTATTTTTACTTGCCACTAACTTACTAAAGTTCAGGCAAGTCGTAAAAAAAAGGAAGTTTATGTCAGTACAAAATTGGGCTTGGTCTGATCGTTTGAGCTTAAAGCATGAAATGATGGATGAAACGCATCAAGAGTTTGTTGCTCTCTGTGCAGCCTTGTCTTTGAGTGAAGAGCATTCACCATTTCTAAATCGTCTCGATGCCTTAATCGAACATTCGATTACGCATTTTGAGCAAGAAAATACGTGGATGGAAGACTTTGCTTTTCCACCAGCAGGGTGCCATAAAGGCGAGCATGATGCGGTTTTGCAGGTGATGCAGGAAGTACGCCGTCGTTATGCAGACGGGGAGCACGATTTGGGTCAAAGCCTAGCAGAAGAATTGCCTTTATGGTTCGAGCATCATGTGGATACCATGGACAATATGTTGGCGCAGTTTTTGATTAATAATCAGCTAGCACTTGCAGAGCAAAAAGAGGCAAGCATTCAGCTTGCCTGATTACAGTATATTCATCGGGGACGTGGATAAAACTGAATTATTCCGCGGTAACAAGAATACAAACATCGCCCAGTCGCACTTTTTGTCCTGGGCGAATTTTTGCAGTTTTGCGAAGCTCTTGTTTGCCGTCAACTGAAACATCACCACTGGCAACGATGACTTTTCCAGCGCCACCGCTATCACACAAGCCGACCAATTTTAAGAGTTGATTTAACTCGACATATTCTCCAGCGACGGTAAAAGAAATTTCTTGCATAGCCACCCAATCAAAAAGTCAGCAAATAAAGTCGGCAGGATACACTATTTTGTTACGTTGTTTAGCCAGTCTTTTTTATTCTTTACTCGCTAGATAAAACGAGGCAAAATCAAAATGCAGAAAATTTTTTAATTGATCTGTAAGGTTCGTTTGATTCGTCCGACTACCAGTTGTAGTTTGCTATAAGATCTCAATAAAAGATTTTTGAGAAAAACTTAATTTAATTTTTTGGAGAAGAATATGAGTAATAAAGCGATGATTGCAGTGGCATTAGCTGGTTTGATGGGCTCCGTAAGTGTTATGGCGCAAGATGCAAAAAAGATGGAAGCGCCAGCAAAAACCGAGAAATGTTTTGGCATTGCAAAGGCTGGTCAAAATGATTGTGCTACGAAGAGTGGTAGCCATTCTTGTGCAGGACAAGCAAAAAAGGACAATGACCCAAATGAATGGAAAAAAGTCCCAGCTGGTAGCTGCGAAAAAATGGGTGGTAAATTAGCAGCACCAAAAGCCTAAGTTCCTCTAAGCTAGACGTATTTTTTGAGTAAGCCTATGTCA
>JAYVHZ010000048.1:0-6304 GCA_043770645.1 Undibacterium sp.
CGGTTGCGCCTACCGAAGACGCAACATTGTCACGCATGACGATTGTCACCACTGGTTCTGATGATGTGATTGAACAGATCACTAAACATCTGAATCGCCTAATTGAAGTGGTCAAAGTTGTCGACTTAACTGAAGGTGCGCATATTGAACGTGAGCTTATGCTCATCAAAGTGCGCGCCGTCGGCAAAGAGCGCGAAGAGATGAAACGTACGGCGGATATTTTCCGTGGTCGCATCATCGACGTCACTGAAAAAAGCTACACCATAGAATTGACCGGTAATAAAGGGAAGCTCGATGCCTTCATCGACTCCATAGAACGTACCGCCATTTTAGAAACTGTCCGTACCGGTGGTTCTGGTATAGGCCGTGGTGAACGCATACTCAAAGTGTAATCAGATTTAGCAGAAGAAGTAAAACCGCGAAGGCGCAGAGGATACAGAGAATTGAAAAATTCTTCCTCCGTGCTCTCGGTGTCTCTGCGGTCCAGGTTATCGCGTGAACTCTGACTCAAGCAAGTATTTTCAAACTCGAATTATTTAAATTTATAGGACATCAAAATGAAAGTTTTTTACGATAAAGATTGCGATCTCTCTTTGATCAAAGGCAAAAAAGTTGCCATCATCGGCTACGGTTCACAAGGCCATGCACACGCGTTGAATATGAGTGAATCTGGCTGCCAGATCACAGTCGCATTGCGTAAAGGCGGCGCATCTTGGGACAAGGCAAAGAATGCTGGCTTGCAAGTAGCTGAAGTGAATGATGCAGTCAAAGAAGCCGACGTCATCATGATCTTGTTGCCAGATGAAAATATCGCACAGGTGTATAACGAAAACGTCGCACCTCATGCGAAACAAGGCGCTGTATTGGCGTTCGCGCATGGCTTCAATGTTCACTATGGTCAGGTCGTGCCACGCGCCGATATGGACGTGATCATGATCGCACCAAAAGCACCAGGTCACACCGTACGCGCTACTTACACTCAAGGTGGCGGTGTGCCACACCTGATCGCTGTATATCAAGATAAATCTGGTTCTGCGCGTGATATCGCTTTGTCTTATGCAATGGCAAATGGTGGTGGTCGTGCCGGCATTATCGAAACCAACTTCCGTGAAGAAACTGAAACGGATTTGTTCGGTGAACAAGCTGTTTTGTGCGGTGGCGCAGTGGAATTGATTAAAGCTGGTTTTGAAACTTTGGTTGAAGGTGGTTACGCACCAGAGATGGCCTATTTCGAATGCTTGCACGAACTGAAATTGATCGTTGATTTGATCTATGAAGGCGGTATCGCTAACATGAATTACTCGATTTCGAACAATGCGGAATACGGTGAATACGTCACTGGCCCTCGTATCGTTACAGATGCGACAAAACAAGCAATGCGTCAGTGTTTGAAAGATATCCAAACTGGCGAATACGCGAAGAGCTTCATCTTGGAAAATAAAGCTGGTGCACCAACTTTGATTTCCCGTCGTCGTTTGAACTCTGAGCATCAAATTGAGCAAGTGGGTGCGAAATTACGTGCGATGATGCCTTGGATTGCTAAAAACAAGATGGTTGATCAGTCAAAGAACTGATTATTAATTTTTCGAGGCATCATTCAGCACACCCAAGTATGCGTGCACTGCTCGAAGACTAAAAGTCACCCGCAGGGGTGACTTTTTTTACGCCTTTAAGTGCACTTGGATTGCAAAGAATAAAAAGGTTGATCAGTCAAAGAATTAATCTGTTTGACTTACTGCTAATGTAAAAAAGCCGTCAACGTTGACGGCTTTTTTAATGATTAAAATTTAAAACTGGCGATGATTGCGAGACATCATCATGAGTCGTTCAAACAAATGTACATCTTGCTCATTCTTCAAAAGTGCGCCATGCAGCGGTGGGATGACATTTTTATTCTCTTTTGAAAGTAAAGCTTCGGCAGGAATATCTTCTGCCAGTAATAACTTTAGCCAGTCAATCAGCTCTGAAGTAGAGGGTTTTTTCTTTAGACCATTGACTTCGCGTAACTGATAAAAAGCCTCCAAAGCATTCGCTAACAAGTCGGCTTTTAAGTACGGAAAATGTACATTAACAATCGCCTGCATAGTTTCTTTATCAGGGAATTTAATGTAATGGAAAAAGCAGCGACGCAAGAACGCGTCCGGCAATTCTTTTTCATTGTTTGAAGTGATGATCACTAAAGGTCTATGTTTAGTGCGCACCATTTCACGTGTTTCATAGACATAAAATTCCATTCGATCTAACTCGCGTAATAAATCATTTGGAAATTCGATGTCGGCTTTGTCGATTTCGTCAATAAGCAAAACGACTGGCTCATCCGCATTGAATGCTTGCCACAAAACACCCTTGACGATGTAGTTGTGGATGTCTTTGACGCGCTCATCGCCCAATTGGGAGTCACGTAGGCGTGAAACAGCGTCGTACTCATACAAGCCTTGTTGTGCCTTGGTAGTTGATTTAATGTGCCATTGCAGTAGCGGCATGTTTAATGCTGCAGCAACTTCTTCGGCTAACATAGTTTTGCCTGTGCCAGGCTCGCCTTTAATCAATAGAGGTCGTTGTAAAGTGAGTGCTGCATTAACTGCGAGTTTCAAATCGTCGGTAGCGACATACTTATCTGCACCATCGAAACGTAGAATATTTTTCATGTAAGTTAATTAAATTTATTGAATTTGGAATGAATTAGTCCCGAGTATAAACAAAAAAACTTCTGAAGATGACTGTCCTTGGCAAATCTGGTAGAAAGCCTCAAAACGCGAAAGTTATAGAATTGTGTTTGTACATGACCCGCCAAAATCCTTTGAGGATTGCAATTTGTGTCTGAAAAGCACATGAAATTTGCGCAAAATTAACGGTTATCGGCTAAAATGCTGACTTCGATCAAATCGCTGTTTTGATTTTCCTGATTATTTTCTCTCAGCTAATATGAAAAAATTATTTGCTCTACTCGCTTTAGCGAGCGTCGCACAGGTCGCTGTGTCGGCTGAAGTTGTTGGTAACGCGAAAGCCGCAGAAAACAAAGTGGCGATGTGTATCGGTTGCCACGCGATCCCAGGTTATAAGGCAACATTTCCAGAAGTGTATCAAGTGCCTATGATTGGTGGACAATCTGCAAAGTACATTGAAAACGCTTTGAAAGCTTATCGTAAAGGTGACCGTAAGCATCCATCGATGCGCGGTATTGCTGGTAGCTTGAGCGATCAGGATATTGCTGATTTGGCTGCATACTACGCACAACAAAAATAAGCTGAGGATAATATGAAAAAAATCGCTTTAGTTGCTTTATCGCTGACCTTTTCCGCTAGTGCATTTGCTTCTGGCAATATCGAAGCTGGTAAGGTCGCTGCTACAAAATTTAACTGTGCTTCATGCCACGGTGCAAATTACAACGAGCCAATTGACCCAAGTTACCCAAAATTAGCGGGTCAACATAAAGATTATTTGGTTCACGCTTTGAAAGCATATCAGCGCGGCGCTGTGGGCACTGCTGGTCGTAGCAATGCGATCATGGAGGCACAAGCAAAAGCATTGAGTAATGCGGACATACAGAATATTTCCGCTTATTTCGCTAGCTTGAAAGGCAGTTTGGTTTTAAAGAAATAAATCCTGTTTTAATTGAAAAAAGCCACGCTTGTCGTGGCTTTTTTTATTTGTGTTGCCTTTATTTGCCTGCTCGTTTCATTAGTGACGAAAGATATGCCTCGCCATCGGGCGGTGTGCCATTCCGTTGCGAATTCCAGATCATTTCGCCCAAACAATCCATCATTTCGTGGTGTGCCTCATGGATGGAGTTTTTTTTGTGTGCTAATGCTTCGTAGGCGATACGAACACCTTGAGGTTGATTAATCGTCACTTGTTCAGCGATGGTTAAATGCATAGATAAGTGCAAAAACGGATTGGTTTTGCCTGAATCGACACTATAGTTGCGTTGTAATGCCGCTTCGACATCGCGAAAATCATCGGCATATTCAGGGTGTTGAGAAATCCAATCTGCTGCAATCGTTTCTAATGGTGTGAGAATTTCTTTTGCGTGATATTTGCGAAAAGTTTCGCAAAAAAAGCGGCGTACATCGTCTTGGCTGGGATTAAACATGTTCTACTTGGTTAGGTTTGTTGCATGATCAGAATTTGTGAGTGAAGCGATATTTTACTGGGAATTGGTGCTATCCGCAGTTTGTTGGCTAATTGTGCATCCTGAAGGAAAATTCGTTTTCGGTTATGATCGCGGCTTCGTTCATTTAAGGTGGTATGACATGTTAAATCAAGAATCTTTAGACTTATTGTTCGCTTCTGCCCGCACGCACAATGTCTGGCAGGATAAGTCAGTCAGCGATGAGCAAATTCAGGCGATTTACTATGCCATGAAGTGGGCGCCAACCTCAGCTAATTCATCCCCGGCACGTTTTGTATTCGTAAAATCTGCAGAGCAAAAAGAGAAACTGGTCGAGTGTATGTCTCCAGGTAACGCGGCGAAAACTCGTCAAGCACCAGTGACGGTCGTCATAGGCATGGATTTAGCATTCTATGAAAAACTGATCAAATTGTTTCCGCATGCGCCAGATGCGCGTTCTTGGTTCGAAGGTAATCAAGCGAACATCGAAGCCACTGCTTTCAGAAATTCCAGTTTGCAAGGTGCTTACATGATGATGGCGGCGCGTGCTTTAGGGCTCGATTGTGGTCCAATGTCAGGATTTGATGCTGATAAAATCAATGCTGCTTTTTTTGCTGATACACCAGTGAAAGTCAATTTTGTTTGCAGTATTGGTTATGGTGATTCAGAAAAATTATTCCCGCGTTCACCACGTTTGGATTTTGATGAGGCTTGCCAAATCGTTTAATTCGGCGGAATGCTGACACAAGTTGTAACAAAAGAGCGCTCTTACACAGTATCTGGTAAGGGCGTTTTTTGTTTGAACTCGCACAAGTCAGCGATCATGCAATTCCAACATTTGGGTGTACGGGCAATGCATGTGTATCGACCGTGCAGGATTAACCAATGATGCGCATCGAGCTTGAAGTCGTTCGGTACAAACTTCAATAATTTTTCTTCGACGATATCGACGTTTTTTCCTGGTGCGATGCCAGTGCGATTTGAAACTCGGAAAATATGCGTGTCGACGGCGATAGTTGGTTCGCCAAATGCGGTGTTAAGCACCACATTCGCAGTTTTTCTGCCGACGCCAGGCAGACCCTCCAGGGCTTCGCGCGTTCGCGGTACTTCGCCCTTGTGTTGCTCTAATATGATGCGGCAAGTCTCAATGGTATTTTTTGCTTTAGTGCGAAACAAACCTATTGTTTGAATATAAGGAATAAGCCCGTCGACGCCTAAATCAAAAATCTTTTGCGGTGTATTGGCGACAGGGTAGAGTCGTTTAGTGGCCTTATTGACAGAGATATCTGTCGCTTGGGCAGATAGCAACACTGCGATCAATAATTCAAACGGCGTCGTGTATTCGAGTTCCGTCGTCGGATGTGGATTTTGTGCTCGTAAGCGAGTAAAGATTTCTAAGCGTTTGTTTGCATTCATGAGAATTGAGTAATCTTTATCAATTATTGGGCTTGCACGTCTCTTTTTGCGGTGGCGCGCAGGATGGCATTAGCGATAATTTTTTTCTTGCGCTCTTTTTCGTCTAGTTCCGCTTGAGTTTCTGCTGCTTCAAGTGAAACGAGTTTAAGTTTTTCATGTGCTTTTGCTAGTAAGCGCTTTTCGTTTTCTTGCTTCTCCCGAATCAAGCGCTGCTCTCTTTGTTGATAGCGCTGCTTGGCTCCGTCGGCTTGTTCTTGTGACCAAGCTTGCCAGCCAGTCGACGTGCTTGCAGTTGGAATCATGGTGATGCAGTCAACAGGGCAGGGCGCTACACATAAATCGCAACCCGTACACAATTCTGGAATCACGGTATGCATTTGCTTATTGGCACCCATGATGGCATCGACTGGGCAGGCTTGAATGCAAAGCGTGCAGCCTATACACGCAGCTTCTTCAATAAATGCAATGGCGCGAGGCTTTTCTATGCCATTGACTGGGTTCAATGAAATGCTTGTCTTGCCTAATAGCTTGGCGAGTCTGTTGGTGCCTTCTTGTCCACCTGGTGGGCATTGATTATAGTTGGCATCACCATCAGCAATCGCCTGGGCGTATGCCTGGCAGGCGGGGTATCCACATTTTGTACATTGTGTTTGCGGCAATAAATTATTTATTTGATCAGCGAGAGTCGATGCCACGGCTTTTGAGTTCTTTGAACGAGAAAGGCTGCATTATCCGCGCAAAGGAAAGCTCGGACAAGAAAGAGTGGGCAAATTTTTC
>JAYVHZ010000049.1:0-15090 GCA_043770645.1 Undibacterium sp.
CGACGGGGTAAATGGAAGTGCGTAAGCCTAAGATCATGGGTGTTCCTAGCGAATTGTCGGTGTTTAATGTGATGCGCTGATGGCGCTTGATTTGTTCGAGGCTAGTACTAAATCGAGCATCTCAATAATTTTTTCGCGCGTGATGGGTTTTTCAAAACTAGCATGGACTTTTAAGCCCTGAATTCGGGCGATTTTTTCTGCCAGATTGAGTATCGGACCATTGTAATTGGCCAACGCCCAGTGATTATCGACAGGCGGAACCAAATTGTGACCAGAAATAATCAAAATGTCTGCTTGGCAGCCATCTAATGCCAGGTGACTTAATAATTCCATGCCACCTAATTGTGGCATGCACAAATCGCAAATGATGAGATTAGGACGTTGTTGTGCCTGACGATACGAATTCAAACCTTCGAAACCGTTGAGTGCCGTTATCACTGAAGCAACACCAAGATCACGTAAAGTCACTTTCATGAGTTCCAAGAGGAATTCATCGTCGTCAACGAGTAGTACATGCAATTTGGCGTAGTCCGCATTTGCGCCAGGATTTTTCGTCATCATGATGAGGGGGCATGTGGTTGGGATAGTGCCAACAAGTATAGCGAAACTTGATCAAAAACAACAATGATTTCCCTTTTTACTTCTGCTTATTCTAAGTCTGTCGTGGCGTCGAGACAGATTATGAGCTTCCTGAATAGGAGATAGATGATGAGTGGATCTAATTCGAAAAACACGATAGTCCGGGTAGTGTTTGATATCGGTAGCGGACTCGGTGTAAGCTTTGTCTATGAAAAATACACAAGATAAATTGAGCGCTCAGCCCTTTGCCGCTGCCGCGTATATTAAGGAAATTGGCCGCGGAAAAGAGGGCGCTCGTGACTTGTCACGAGAAGACGCTTACCAACTTTACTCGGCGATGTTGGATGCACGTGTTTCGGATTTACAGATGGGCGGTATTTTGCTGGCGATGAGGATCAAAGGAGAATCGATTGATGAAATCGCCGGTTTTCTTGATGCTGCCGAGGATCGTATGCAGAAACTTGATGCGCCCACTGATAGAGAATATGCGCCGATTGTGATCCCTAGTTATAACGGTGCACGCAAACGTCCAAATCTGACACCTTTGCTCGCAATGCTGCTAGCACGCGAGGGGGTGCCAGTGTTGGTGCACGGACTGACCCAAGATCCAGGCAGGGTCAGTAGTGCAGAGATATTTGCAGCATTAAATGTCGATTTGGCACAAAGTGTAGAACAGGCACAGCAGCACTTGATGCTGCGAAACTTAGCTTTTGTTCCTATTTCGGTGTTGGCACCATCTATGAATACCATTTTGCTTATGCGTCGGGTACTAGGCTTACGAAATTCTACCCATACTCTGGTAAAGATTTTACAACCATTCAAACCAGCGGCCTTGCGTTTGACTTCATACACACATCCCGAATATCAAATTATGTTGGATCGCTATTTTCGTGAGTTGGCTCCGCACGATCGCGGTGCTGTATTACTCATGCGTGGTACCGAAGGTGAGGCGGTGGCAAGTACCGGTCGGGCTCAGCAAATCGATAGCTATCATTTAGGTGTATGCAAGACCGTGCAAATGACGGCATCACAATTGATTGCGGAACCAGAGAGTCTGCCTGAGGGGCTCGACGCGACCCGCACCGCACAGTGGATTACCGAGGTCTTGGAAGGGGAAACTCCTGTGCCTGCGAATATCGCGCAACAAGTGCAACATTGTTTACAGCTCGCTAAACAACTCAAATCGGGGTGATCATTTAAAGCGCTACTTTTCTATTACAATGCGCGCCTGATTTACGTCTTTAACTTTGAAAGTGCATGATGCTTCCTGAAAATGGGCTGCAATACGATGTCGTGGTGATTGGTGCTGGCGCTGCCGGTATGATGTGTGCAGCTGTCGCCGGGCAAGCGGGCAAACGTGTGTTATTGATCGATCATGCTAATAAGCTCGCTGAAAAAATTCGAATTTCTGGCGGCGGTCGTTGTAATTTTACGAACCTACATGCGACACCGAGTAATTTTTTGTCAGAGAATCCACATTTTTGCAAAAGTGCGCTGTCACGTTACACTCCACAAGATTTCTTATCGTTGGTGAAGCGCTACAAAATTGTCTTCCATGAAAAGCATAAAGGCCAATTATTTTGTGACGATAGCGCCGAAGACATTATTCGCATGTTGAAAGCAGAGTGCGATGTGGGTAAAGTTGAATGGCGTATGCCCTGTAGCATTAGTGAGCTGTCGAAGACAGAGCATGGTTTTCTGATTCTCACCGATCGGGGAGCGGTGACCGCTGCCAATGTGGTGATCGCGACTGGTGGACTGTCTATTCCTAAAATTGGCGCGACCGACTTCTCTTACCGAATTGCCAAGCAGTTTAATTTGAAAATCGTCGAGCCTAGACCTGCTTTGGTACCGTTAACGTTTGATGCAACAAGTTGGGAGCCTTTTGTGCCGATGGCTGGAATCTCATTGGAAGTGGACATTGAGACTGGGGCAAAGAAGACCAAAATGATGTTTCGTGAAGATTTGTTGTTTACGCATCGAGGCTTATCAGGTCCAGCAATTCTACAAATATCAAGCTATTGGCAGGCTGGGCAAACTATTCGCGTTAACTTACTACCTGAGTTGGATATTGCTGAAGAATTAATTACGGCAAAAAGCACGACAAAAAAGAATCTTGCGAATTTTTTAGCGAGCTATTTACCAGCGCGCTTGGTTGATGGTTTATTAGTGGCGCACGGATTTGATGGGAATTTAAAAATCGCCGATATGCAAGATAAGCGCTTACGTCTGTTAGGCGAGAAGATGAATCGCTGGGAGCTGCAGCCCAATGGTTCCGAAGGATATAGAAAAGCAGAAGTGACCTGCGGCGGAGTTGATACCCGTGAGCTATCTCAGCAATCGATGATGGTGAACAAGGTTCCTGGCTTGTACTTCATTGGCGAGGCAGTTGATGTCACCGGTTGGTTGGGTGGTTTTAATTTTCAATGGGCTTGGGCATCTGGTGTGGCGGCAGGCAAAGCAGCGGCGGTTCGCGTTTAAATTGGGATGTGCTCATCAGGCTTTTCTCTGTGCGGACAATTCGCCACACTTTTTTGCATAAGTTTTCATCACTTGACTTCCCTATTTAAAAAAATCCTGTTATGATTTCGGTCTTCCTATAATTTTAACTGGTTCCGAACTTACATGACCACAATTCGCCTTAAAGAAAACGAGCCGTTCGAAGTCGCCATGCGTCGCTTCAAGCGCACCATCGAAAAGACCGGTCTGTTGACCGAATTGCGCGCTCGCGAGTTTTATGAAAAACCAACTGCAGAACGCAAGCGTCGTTTAGCAGCTGCTGTTAAACGTCACTATAAACGTATTCGTAGTCAGCAATTGCCTAAGAAGATGTATTAATTCTGGCTGGCATTGGGTGAATTAAGAACTTAATGTCATACAGTGTTTATCTGCTTTAGGTTTGCATGCCCGCTCCGGTGTACCGCAGCGGGCTTTGTTATTTCTATCATTTCTTTTCTTCGTGGCGACTGGTCTACGGGAAAGTATTTTTCAGAGGATATCAATATCATGGGTTTGAAAGAGCAAATTACAGAAGATATGAAATCGGCGATGCGCGCCAAAGATACGGCAAAACTGAGCGCTATTCGCTTTATTACGGCGGCGATGAAGCAGAAGGAAGTGGATGAACGTATTGAGTTGAATGACACGATGGTGCTGGCGATCATTGAAAAAATGATCAAGCAGCGCAAAGATTCGATCACGCAGTTTGAGGCAGGTGGGCGTCAAGATTTGGCTGATATTGAAAAAGCTGAGATGGCTATTTTGTCGGCATACATGCCAGCAGGTTTGACCGAAGCGGAAATGCAAGCGGCCGTGAATGAGGCGGTGATTGAAGTTGGTGCAACCGGACCACAAGATATGGGTAAATTAATGGCGGTATTGAAACCAAAGTTAGCTGGACGCGCAGATATGACTGTCGTTTCCGCAATGGTAAAGGCCGCTTTAGCTAAGTAATCAGCCAATGTTGTTGTCTTATTGCGGCTTCGGAGTGACATCTTTCCGAGGCCGTATTTGTTTATATTGCATGAGAATGTTTGCGTGATTCCACAAAGTTTTATTCAAGATTTGCTTGCCCGCGTTGATATTGTTGATGTGGTGGGTAAGTATGTGCAATTAAAAAAAGGTGGCGCCAATTACATGGGCTTGTGCCCTTTTCATAATGAAAAATCCCCTAGTTTTACAGTAAGTCCGACCAAGCAGTTTTATCACTGTTTTGGCTGCGGTGCGCATGGTACTTCCATTGGTTTTTTGATGGAGTATTCGGGCATGAATTTTGTCGATGCTGTGAAAGATCTGGCACTTAATAACGGCATGATCGTGCCAGATGATGATCGTATGTTGCCTGCGCAGCGTGCCGAAGTCACCGCAAAGAGTTTGGCTTTAAGTGAAGTGATGACGAAGGCTTGCGATTTCTATCGACAGCAATTGCGTGGTGCAGATACGGCAATTCAATATCTTAAACGTCGTGGTGTTACTGGCGAAATCGCGGCGCGGTTTGGGCTTGGTTATGCGCCGGATGGTTGGGATAGTTTGCGCGCAGTATTTTCCGACTACAGCACACATGCGCTTGCTGAAGCTGGCATGGTGATCGATAAAAGTGATGATGAAGGAGCACACCGTAAGCGTTATGATCGTTTTCGCGATCGCATCATGTTCCCGATTCGCAATACCAAAGGTCAGGTTATCGGTTTTGGCGGTCGAATTTTGGATCAAGGTGAGCCAAAATATCTCAATTCGCCGGAAACACCTCTGTATCAAAAAGGCTTAGAACTGTATGGCCTGTTTGAAGCGCGTCAGGCAATCCGTGACGCTGGCTATGTATTAGTCACAGAAGGGTATATGGATGTAGTAGCCTTAGCACAACTGGGATTTCCGCAAGCAGTCGCGACCCTAGGAACTGCTTGTACTCCCACCCATGTGCAAAAATTATTGCGTCAGACCGATCATGTGGTGTTCAGTTTTGATGGCGATAGCGCTGGTCGCCGAGCGGCTCGACGTGCGCTCGATGCTTGTTTAGCGCATGTGAACGATAATAAAATTATCAAATTCTTATTTTTACCGGTCGAGCATGATCCTGATAGTTTTGTACGTGAATTCGGTGCTGATGCTTTTGCGGTCGAAGTGCAAAATGCGATGCCTTTATCTCAATTTTTTATTAAAGAAGTTAGTGCGGATAACGATTTGAGTACAGCAGAAGGCCGAGCAAAAACTCAGTTTGATGCTAAACCTTTATTACAGCAAATGACACCTTCGGGCTTGCGCTTGCAATTGGTGCGGAATTTGGCGCAGATTACCCAATCGACCGCCTCGGAAATTGAAGCCTTATTTGAGTTAAATCAACCAGTAGCGCGTGTCAAAATTGCGCCGCCCAAAAGTCGTCGAAGCGCACCTGTTGGTTTGGAGCGACAAGTGATGCGAATTTTAGTCGCACATCCATCCCTAGCTGTCATGATAACTCCGGCAATGCTCGACTGTGCAGCTCGCATAGCTCCCGATGGTGCTGAAATGTTAATGCAATTGGTGACAATTGCTCAACCCATGGGGGATCAGGCTAATTTTGCAGCATTGGCTGAAAATCTGCGAGCGAGTAGTGCGGATTTTGATCCTTTGATTGCTGAGATTGCTGAGCAGACCGAGTCTGAGATTGACGTTGTTCGCATGGAATTAGCTGGCGCTTTGCGACAAATGCGAACGCAAGTGTTAAAAATGGAAATGGAACAATTAGCTCAGCGAGGCTTGCGCGATCCTTCTGATGTGGCGCGTTATCGTGAAATTATGCAATTGCAAGACGCGATACGTCGCGAGGCGGAAGTTGAAGCGGCTGGTGGTCCTTAGTTATTCGCATAATGGAATGGTGGTGCAAGTTTTAGTTGTAAATAGCAATATGAAAATGGTTTTGCGGTATTGACTTACTTTGATGAGTGTAGTTTCTTGCTCTCATGAAATGCTTTGCTTGGAAGTACTTACTCTTCTGTTTGATTGAGTAAAAAGGTGGCAAGTGATATAATTAAAGGCTTTCGATTCAAGGTCTTAGGTTGTTTTCATTCTTTGTTGCAGTCATTGCTTTATGATTGTTGATAACAGGAATGTGTTGTTTAGGTGAGCGTCTGCTCCTCCGAGTAACCCAAAACTCCGACGCAAAGAAAAAGTTTTGTTTGAATTTGGAAAAGCGCACTGTTTCTTGGTTCTAATTGTTTGCAGTGATTTGCTTTTTTTGTGCTTCAAATGACTTGTTTGCTTCGGTTGGTTTGATTCAATGGCTAGTGCAATGAAGAAACCCGCGAAAAAACTAACATCCGTAGTGACGAAGAGTTCGACGAAAACTGCTGCTGTGAAAAAGACAGCAAGTACGCCAAGTTCATCAAGTAAGGCTTCTATAAAGCCTGCCGCCAAATTCACCGCTAATGCTACTAAGGCCGCAGTCAAATCCACCAGTAAGTCAGTCGTAAAGCTCGTTGCAAAAACGATTGTTAAGGCAGCTTCAGATGCGAGTGCGAAAGTGAGTCCTAAGAAGGTCACTCCAGTCAAGTTAGCGCCGCAGAGCAGCAAAACGAAGCCAGTAGAAAAAGTCCTAGTAGCGCCATTAAAGAAAAGTGCAACGAAATCACAGACTGATGTGAATCTCAAGGCGCAGACTGTACAGAAGAAAGTCCTTGCGAAAGACGTTAAACCGCCTAAAGTAGAATTGAAATCAGTGAAATTGGCTGGAAGCAAGATTCCAGGTAAAGTTGTAAAATCGACGGTGAGTAAAAAGGAAGTTGAAGTGCCAAAAACACGTGCCACAAAAAATGAATCCAAAGTCGAACCAAAGTTGAGCAAAGATGTCGAAAAAGCTGCAACGAAAGTCGTAAAGCCAACTGAAACACCGTCAGCCGCAAAGAAGAAAGCCTCTGTGATTACTAAAGCATCGAACGCCAGCAGCACCGAAAAAACCGAAAAAGCGGAAAAAGACGAATTGAAATCAGAAAAAAAATCGGCTAAGTCGGTGAAACCTGAAAAAGCACCTGAAGTGCAAGAGATTAAGACAGGTTCTGCTCCGACCGTGAGTCAAACAACCGATGCTGCGCTATTGGCGAGCATTGACACGTCTGGCTATGTACTGCCGGGGGTTAAAGTGCCTGGTCGTCGTGGTCGTAAGCCAAAAGAATACCAACCAGAAAACGAAGAAATGGCAGCGCTTAACGCGGTTGAGCGCGCTGAAATGAAAGCCTTGGATAAGGCAAAAGCGAAAGACCGAAAAGCCAAAGAAAAAGCGCTTTTGAAGGACGCATTCTCTGCCGATCCGGAAGCTACTGCTGAAGAATTAGAGCGTCGCCGCCAGCGCCTGAAAACCCTGATAAAAATGGGTAAAGATCGTGGTTATTTGACCTTCGCGGAAATCAACGATCATTTGCCAGAAAATGTCGTAGACCCAGAAGCGATCGAAGGCATTATTAGTACTTTCAACGACATGGGTGTTGCTGTCTATGAGCAGGCGCCAGACGCGGAAGCGTTGCTGTTATCTGATAATGTTGTCACCGTCACCAGCGATGATGATGAAGTTGAAGCTGCTGCTGAGGCGGCGCTGTCAACCGTAGATTCAGATTTTGGACGCACTACGGATCCTGTTCGCATGTACATGCGTGAGATGGGAACGGTCGAGTTACTGACTCGCGAAGGTGAGATCGTCATTGCTAAGAAGATTGAAGAAGGCCTTAAGGACATGATTCAGGCTATCTCCGCTTGCCCGACGACAATCGCAGAAATTCTTGCGCAAGCTGAACGTATCGCCAGTGAAGAAATTAAAGTTGACGATATGGTCGATGGATTAGTTGATCCAAACGCAGAAACCGAAGAAGATAAAGCGCCTGTCGTTGTCGCCGAAAGCGAAGACGAAGACGAAGACGAAGACGAAGACGAGGATGAAGAGGAAGACGAAGAAGATACCGCAGCAGTTGCGGCTGGCATCTCTGCTGAACAGCTTGAGCAGTTAAAGCGTGACTCTTTAGCTAAGTTTGCGATCATCTCAGAAAACTTTGACAAAATGCGCAAAGCCTTCGAAAAAGAAGGCTATAACTCTAAGAATTACATCAAGGCGCAAGAAGCGATTTCTAGTGAATTACTTGGTATCCGCTTTACCGCAAAAGTGGTTGAAAAACTTTGCGACACTTTGCGTGGGCAAGTTGATGAAGTTCGTCATGTTGAGAAGCAAATTCTCGATGTCGTCGTGAACCGTTGTGGCATGCCTCGCTCACATTTTATTAAAGTGTTCCCAGGTAATGAAACCAATCTCGCTTGGGTCGATGGTGAAGTCAATGCAGGACATTCCTATAGTGCGATTTTGGGACGTAACGTCCCGACTGTGCAACAGTTGCAGCAAAAATTGATCGACTTGCAGGCTCGTGTCGTATTGCCATTGCCTGATCTACGTGGCATCAATAAAAAGATGTCCGCTGGTGAAATGAAAGCACGTAAAGCGAAGCGTGAAATGACAGAGGCGAACTTGCGTTTGGTCATTTCGATCGCGAAAAAATACACGAATCGTGGTTTGCAGTTCTTGGATCTGATCCAAGAAGGTAATATCGGTTTGATGAAGGCAGTTGACAAGTTTGAATACCGCCGTGGTTATAAGTTCTCGACTTATGCGACTTGGTGGATTCGTCAGGCGATCACACGTTCGATTGCGGATCAGGCGCGCACAATTCGTATTCCTGTGCACATGATCGAAACCATCAATAAGATGAATCGTATTTCACGTCAGATTTTGCAGGAAACTGGTGCAGAGCCAGATCCAGCAACTTTAGCGATCAAGATGGAAATGCCGGAAGATAAAATCCGCAAAATCATGAAGATCGCCAAAGAACCGATCTCGATGGAAACACCAATCGGTGATGATGATGATTCGCACTTAGGTGATTTTATCGAAGACAATCATACCTTGGCACCTGCAGATGCGGCCTTGCATGCATCGATGCGAAATGTCGTGAAAGATGTATTAGACTCGTTGACACCGCGTGAAGCAAAAGTATTGCGCATGCGTTTTGGTGTTGAAATGTCGACCGATCATACCTTGGAAGAGGTTGGCAAGCAGTTCGATGTAACTCGTGAGCGGATTCGTCAAATAGAAGCAAAAGCGCTGCGTAAGCTGCGCCATCCTTCACGCTCCGATAAGTTGAAGAGCTTTTTAGAAGGTAACTAAGTTTAGTTTTTGTTCGAGTTAAGTGAAATTTTCAGAAAACCGTGCATTTGAAAGAATGTACGGTTTTTTTATTTCAATGGACGCACGCCATATTTATCGCAATTGCATCGTATTCCCGAGGCTAATCACGCATTTAAGCTTGCTAAGCCTTGTGCCAATTGTGTCTGATGTAATACAATAGGCACTCATTTTGCGAGGCATGATTGTTTCGACAAATAGGGCCTCTAGCTCATGTTGGTTAGAGCAGCGGACTCATAATCCGTTGGTACCGTGTTCGACTCACGGGAGGCCCACCAATTTAATCACTTGTGATTTAGTGTTGCCCAATTTTTAAGCGAAAATCTTCGCTATTCTCCTCTGAAAATAAGTTATCGACCCGCATAGTGTTATAATGCGCGACTATTGAAATACACCCACGCCTTTACTTTGCTGACGCAACATCACGAATCAAACTTGATGCCGTGTTAGAACCACCGGAGGCATACTATACACACCATGACTGAAACCTCCATTCCGACAGTGGCTGAATTAGCTGCTGACACACTTCGCTTTGACTCTTTTGGCTTAGCGCCGGAGATTTTACGTGCGCTGCATGATCAAGGCTATGTGCATCCAACACCGATTCAAGCGCAGGCAATTCCTGTTGTCTTGCAAGGCCGTGATGTCATGGGAGCGGCACAAACGGGAACTGGTAAAACTGCTGGTTTTTCTTTGCCGATTATTCAGCTTTTGATGGCACATGCTAATACCAGTGCGTCGCCAGCGCGTCATCCAGTCAGAGCTTTGATTTTGACCCCAACCCGAGAGTTGGCCGATCAGGTCGCCGAAAATGTAAAAGCCTATTCGCGTCATACACCTTTACGCGCGACAGTGGTATTTGGTGGCGTTGACATGGCTCCACAAACTGCCATATTGCGTAATGGTGTGGAGATCGTTATTGCAACGCCAGGTCGTTTGCTCGACCACGTGGCGCAAAAGTCTGTGAATTTGTCGCAAACACAAATTCTGATTATGGACGAGGCTGATCGCATGCTCGATATGGGTTTTTTACCCGATCTGCAACGCATCATCAATTTGCTGCCTAAGCAGCGTCAAAACTTAATGTTCTCGGCGACATTTTCACCTGAGATTAAGAAATTATCTGCAAGCTTTCTGAACGATCCGGTCACCATTGAAGTGGCGCGTAGCAATGCCACAGCTGAAAATGTGACCCAAGTTCTGTATAAGGTGCAGGAAGATGAAAAGCGCGATGCCGTTGCTTTCATTATTCGTGAACGTGGATTAAAGCAGGTCATCGTTTTCTCCAATACCAAAATTGGTGCTTCTCGTGTCGCTGTGCATTTGGTTAAGCAAGGCATTAAAGCGACCGCGATTCATGGAGATAAATCTCAGCAAGAGCGGATGGCGGCATTAGAGGCATTTAAGCGTGGTGAAGTCGAAATTTTGGTGGCGACGGATGTCGCTGCGCGTGGTCTGGATATCTCAGAAATGCCGTGCGTGATCAACTTTGATTTACCTTACAACGCGGAAGATTATGTACATCGAATTGGTCGTACTGGACGAGCGGGTGCTAAAGGTGATGCCATTTCTTTGCATACCGATAAAGATGAACGCTTATTGATCGATATTGAAAAATTGATTAAGCAGAAAATCGTGCGTTTGCAGCTCGCTGGTTTTATTGCGACCTCCTTGCACACTGAACGGAAAGTAACGGCTTTTGCAGAGCGCGGTGAGCGCACTAATCGATCTGCCGATAAATCTGCTGAGCGCACCGAGCGCCCAGTACGCAGCTATCAACCGCCACGTGAAAAAGTCGATCCTTGGTTCCTTAAACCTTATGAGCCAAGTGCGAATACGGCGCCAGTTAAACCCGTATTGGCGAATCAGGTGGACGCCTCCAAGCCGCAGAAAAAAGCTGCACTCTTGGGTGGACTAGTAAAATTGACTTGATAGTGGCTGTTTAGTGACTGTTGCCGCTGAAAAATGAAAAGGCAGAAAACTGGATTGTTTTCTGCCTTTGTTTTTTTGCGAAAATTTTGAACGACGTTTGCTGGGTAAAAACTTTATCGCAGTGCTATTTTCAAGGTCCAAGCCTCGATCGCCAACGACCAAAAATCGTCAATATTATTGGGCGTAAGCCTTAGCTGCAACCCCAAAAAATTAGCAGCAGGTAATAGTGCTTCGCGTAATACATCATTATCGCCACGATCAAATGCGAGTGCCCCAGTTTGTTTCGACAGTTTTTCACCTTGGGCATTCAAGACCACTGGTACGTGTAAATACGTTGGGGTATCCAAGCGCAACAAGTGTTGCAAATAGATTTGCCTAGCGGTTGAATCTACAAGATCTGCGCCTCGCACTACATGCGTGATGCCTTGTGCTGCATCGTCGACTACCACTGCGAGTTGATAAGCCCAAAATCCATCAGCTCGCTTTAACACAAAATCACCAACCTCACGACTTAGGTCTTGTTTTTGCTCGCCTAAGTAGCGGTCCTGAAATTGAAAGATTGCGGCATCGCCTTGTGGAACACGCAAGCGATAGGCGCGCGCCGTTTGGTCGTTGACAATCCGAGTGCGGCAAGTGCCAGGATAAATCTGATTGTCGGTCAGGCCAGCTCGCAGGCGAGAGTCGGCGATCTCTTTTCGAGAGCAGGCGCAGGGAAATACATGTTCACCCAATTTTTCCAAGGCAGCTTGATAGTATGCAATGCGTTGACTTTGCCAGACGATCGCATCATCCGATTGCATGCCGCAGCGTCGTAATGATTCGATGATGCTGAAATCGGCTCCTGCGATGTTACGAGCAAAGTCGACATCTTCGATACGTATCAACCAACGGCCATCATGGGCTTTGGCATCCAGATAACTAGCCATTGCCGCGACTAGCGATCCCATATGCAAAGGGCCAGTGGGTGAAGGTGCAAAGCGGCCGCAATAGACAGACATAAATGCGCAATGAATAGCAGAGAGAGTGAATCAGTTTATCAAAAAAGCCGAAGCACGCACATCGTTCTTGCTAATGGAAGATAGGCATGTAGACAAATCATGCGATTGATTCAGTCTAGGGATCCACTAGAAACCCAAACTTCCTCGTGATGCGTAGTTGCAAGAAAAATTTTGAATTTTTAGAGGTACCCTCTAGGCAGTATTCTTGGTTCTAAGCTGAAGCAGCTGGAATACTCTCATTGTCACGTGAAGCTTTTTTGCAATGCGGGCAGGATTTGCCTTCGATGTACCACGGTGATAATTGTTCACGCGGCGTGACCACGGCACGGCATGCGTAGCATTGTGTTGTATCCGTTGCCTCTAATTTTGGATTTAAGGCGGTACGGTAATCGAACACAAAGCAATCTCCGTGGTAATGGTCGCCGCCGACTTCCTCGAAGTATTTTAGAATACCGCCTTCAAGTTGATAGACACTGTCAAAGCCCACATTTTGCATATGGATCGCAGCCTTTTCGCAGCGGATACCACCAGTGCAGAAAGTCACCACGGTTTTATCATTGAGCGCATCGCGATTGGCCTCAATTACGGCCGGAAACTCGGTGAATTTGCTGATCCGATAGTCGATGGTGTTATCAAAGCTGCCGACATCCACTTCAAAATCATTACGGGTATCGACCATCACGACAGGCTTGCCGTTGTCGTCATGACCTTGATCTAACCAACGTTTCAAAGTCTTTGCTTCGACAAAAGGGGCGCGACCCTCTTCAGGCTTAATCAAAGGCATACGCATGGTAATAATTTCGGGCTTCAACTTCACCAACAACTTGGTAAACGGTTGGTGATCAGAAAAACTTTCTTTGGCAACGATATCCGCAAAGCGCGGATCAATATGTAGCCAATCCATGTAGGCATCAATCTCATGGCGTAGTCCAGCCAAGAACATATTGATACCCTCAGGTGATAGTAGCACAGTGCCTTTCAAATTCAGTTCCTGGCACTTAGTGATAAATTCAGGTCGTTTTTCTGCCGTATCGCTAAAAGTGATGAATTTGTAGGCAGAAATATTTACGTAAGGGGTAGTAGCAGATTGCATGAGAAACTTTATGTGAAAAATTAATTAAGTCTTTGATTTTCCAGCATTATAAGATGAAAGTTGGGGTGAAGTCATGCATGCTTAGCTCTTCGCATACGATCTGGTGGCGAATCACAGGTAGGAATCGATATGTATGTAAAGAAATCTATTAAGCGATTTGATGAAGAGATATAAGTTGAATCAGTTGATATTTTTTTACATGTCAATGTCAAAGAAGTTTATTTGTAAAAAAACAAAATGAACATGTAAAGTGAGCTTGAGTAGCATTAAAAAATCACTTTTAATGGTAAAGTCGGCAGTAATTCTTAAGCAATAAAAATATCAAATGAACTGCGGAAACGATGAACTTAACAAATTCTGATCATAGCCAAACTGTACAAAGTGGTGCAGATGGGAGTGTGATCCTTGGAACGTTCAAGCACTATGAGTTACGTTCCCGTCTAAGTGCGACTGCGTCGACTCAAGTGTATGAAGCCTGGGATACGCAATTGCATCGTATCGTGGCGATCAAGCAAATTTCTAAAACCAATCCATTAATAAAATCTGTCGCAGCACAAGAACTACTGCTGAACGAAGCGCGCCAGATTGCAGCGTTAAACCATTCTGCTTTTGTTAAAATCCATGCACTCGAGGACGAGCGAGACAGTCTATTCATCGTGATGGAGTTCGTGACTGGAACCAGTTTACAAACATGGATTGCGGAGCATCATGGCAAAGATCGACTGGTTCTTGGACACATTCTGCAACTGGCTGCGGCGATGCAAGAAGCCCATGCTTCAGGTTTAATTCATGGCGATATTAAGCCATCAAATTTAATCGTTGATAGCTCTGGAAAAGTCCGTATTTTGAACTTTGGATTGTCGAGCCATCAAGAAAAAGCCAGATCGGAAACGCCTGATTTCATGGATCCGCATAATAGTATTCCCTATATGGCACCGGAACGATTTGCAAACGCCGTCGCAACTACGGCTGGCGATGTTTTCGCATTGGGGACGCTTTGGTATGAAATGCTCAATGGTGTACTTCCGCATGCGGGACTACAGGGCTTAGCCCTCGTTGCTGCACAGGTGCAAACTTCCTCAGCGCAATGGATATGGTCAAAATTCATTGTGGACAGTCAAAAACAATTGATACTCGGTATGACGGCACGTGACGTCGAAAAACGCTTCAATAGCGTACAGGTGCTTGCGGAGATCAAGTTGCTGACTGCTAGTGATCCGTTTTCGAATAGCTCTACATCCTTAGATTTGACTGCATTGCATGAGCAGATCACAAAACAGCGCCAACAAAAACGTCGAAATGTAGTACTAGCTGGGGTGTTATTGGTCGGCCTTTGCGGTATTGGCGTCTGGCAGCTTAAGCCATACTGGCCGCAAATAGTGAAGGCGATCAAACCATATTCTGAGTCACGCGAATTAGAACAAGGTGTAACGTTTCTGACTCAGTATATGTATAAGCCGGACGCGACAAAGCTTGATTTAGCAAGCGAACATTTCATGACGATTCTGGAACGTACTCCAGAACACGCAGCGGCCGTTGCCTATATGTCGCTGGTTTATTTATCTCGTTACCATGCGGAAAAACGTGATGAAATCTGGCTGCAAAAAGCAAAAGCGAGTGCGCAACAGGCGATGAAACTGAATCCAAATCTGGCGATTAGTCAGGTGGCTAATGCGAAGATTTTGCATTGGCACCATAAATTGGATTTAGCGCTAGAAGCGGCGGAGAAGGCGCTAGTTTTGGAGCCAAAGAATTTGTTTGCCTGGCATACAAAAATGAGTTCCCTGTTCGAG
>JAYVHZ010000050.1:0-5993 GCA_043770645.1 Undibacterium sp.
GTCGACAGAGATTGAACTGCGCCTGCAGAAATCCCAAGCGCGGATTGAAAAGCTGCAAGCCCAATCATCCGCTGCTTTGTTCGACCAACAACAACGACAAAATCTGACTGTCATCCAACAAGAATTAAGTTCTGCCGAAGCGGAGCTACAGAGTGCCCAAACCGAAGCAAGCCGATATGCACCAATCGCACCTTTTAGTGGAAACCTCTATGATGTAAATCCAGAATTACACGTCGGCAGTTGGATCAGCAACAAAGAAAGAATCGCTTTATTAGTTAAACCTGATCAATGGATAGTCGAAGCGTACCTAGATGAAGACGCAATGCGTCGCGTCAAACTTGGTGACAAGGCGATTTTTTTCAGCGAAATCGATAGCGCGCATAATGTGCGTCTACGAGTTAGTCGTATAGAGAAAGATGCGAGCCGCGTTCTATCTAGCGGTCTACTCAGCAGCCAAGCGGGCGGCAGCGTGCTGGTACGTGACAGTCATGGACAACTCATTCCCGAATTTGCCGTTTATAAAATTTCCTTAGAGCCTGATCAAGTCCCCTCGTCCCTTAGCGAGCACAGTTGGCGAGGCAAAGTTCTGATTCACGGCGAATGGGAAGCTCCCGGATCACGTTTTATACGCTCCAGCTTAGCACTGCTGTCACGCGAGGCGGGATTCTAAGCCACTCTCGCGTGCTTTTCAGGAATACCTAGTGCGAGACAAAGTCAACATCAAAGTTCTGGGACAGATCGAGGTTGCGTGCAATTCCGCAATAATTTATGTCTTTTTGCACGACCTACATAAAGCCCGATTGGTCACAAAACAAGAAACTTAAAACCCATTAAGACCAAGACCACGCCACCAAAAATTTCTGCCTTGCTTTCCAGCCATGTTCCGCTGTGCTTACCAACGATAACGCCAATCGCACTAAACGCAAAAGTAATCACACCAATGATGGCGCAAGCGAGATACGGATTCACTGCCAACAAATTCAAACTAAATCCAGCCGCCATCGCATCAATGCTGGTCGCAATCGCCAAGATCAGCAGCACTTTATTGGTGACTTGCGCAATATCCTCTTCGATGCCCTCTTGCAAGCCTTCGTAAATCATCTTGGCACCAATCACCAGCAATAAACCAAAAGCGATCCAGTGGGTATAACCAGCGATCCAACCAAACACGCCTCGGCCACCCCAATAGCCGAAGAATGGCATTAAGGCTTGAAACAATCCAAAGAACAAACCCGCTCTCAAGGCTAGGTTAGGGACATTTTTTTTTGCGCCCAGTCCAATGGAAACAGCAAAAGCGTCCATGCTCAGTGCTAGCGCAAGGATGATGACTTCGATCATAGTATTCTCTTTAAAGTTGGCGTACAGCGTAAGGCCACATCATGATCTATCTTCTACTAACGTAGTTCAGCTCTCGGCTTTCGCCGGTTCGGAATTTCATTTTCGAATGATCGGTTGCTCATTGAGTACAGAGGTCGACTGTAACTTTACTGTCGCGATTCCGCCAAAAAACAATGGTCGTACTTGCAGTTTGGCTTTGATCGTATAATTTTTCTTTGCCATCTCATGCGGACTTTCTGGCCACAATTTATCGTGATCTTCGTCAGAAATATAGAAGGCGGAATGTCCTTCTAGTCGAATCACTCTATTGCCGACCAGTTCTTCGAACAGTTTGCGATTGTCCAGATCTAGCTCTAAAAATTTATAGACAATGACACCATCAACAACCATCACAGGCGCATTCGCAGTCCAACGATACAAAACAAAACTGACTAGGAACCAAATCAATACACTGGAAAGTAGCAATAATGACAGTCGTTTTATAAAAAGTAGAATGCGTGACATAGCGAATCCAAACCCGACGATAAAGATAATTCAACTCAAACTCAAGCAAAGCTGCATTGTGATTTGTGCAAACGCAGAATGCACTTACACCTCCTCAGCAATCCTCACCACCACATTACCAGTCTTGTGACCGCCCTGCACATAAATAAAAGCTTGTGCGAGATCATCTAAGCAATATTCTCTATCAATCACTGGCGCGAACTGTCCACGCGAAATCTGTTGTTGAATAAATTCGAGACTGTCTTTGATCGATGCTGGGAAAGGAAAGATCACCTTGCGTGCGCAGAAAAAACGGGTCAACAAAGGTAAGTAGAGATTTTGACTCCAGCGCCCTAATTCCGAAGAGATATAAATACCATTAGCACTAAGAAGATGGCGGCAGCGACGATAGGAACTGGTCCCAACCACATCAAAGACAAAGTCGTAACTGGCATTTTGCTGTGTGAAATCCGTCGTCGTGTAATCGATAAAGTTGCGCGCGCCGAGTGATAGCAAAAGCGCCGCATGCTTTTGTGCGCTCACCACGGTGACTTCTGCTCCCAAGGCCACACAGAACTGCAACAAGGCAGTACCAATGGCACCACTCGCACCATTGATCAGGATTTTATCTCCTGCCCGAATCTTGATCTTATTGATGTAGTTGTAGGCATAATGCGCGCCTTCTATACTTGCCGCAGCCTGTGCAAAGCTAAATTGGGCTAGGATCTCAGCGATGGCTGCATCTTCAGCTATGCTCAGATATTCTGCATGAGCACTCAAGCCCAAGTCATTAAAACCAAACACCCGCTGTCCCACTTGAAAACGAGTGACAGCGGCACCAACTTGCATGACCACGCCGGCAAACTCAGTTCCAGGCACCACTTTGTTAGGCTTTAGCAAACCCGTAAAGAACCGCATGATGAAGGGTCGCGCACTTAGGATCGCACAATCAGTACGATTCACCGTACTGGCAACGACTCGAACTAGAATTTCCGAATCCGTCACCATAGGTTGCGGCAATTCCTTCATACGCAGCACCGACGGCGTTCCATAACAATCACAGACAATAGCCTTCATATTTTCCCTTGGTTTTACTCAGTTAGGCGCTGGTGCCCGGTGAAGATCTCAACGAAGTGCTGCTAACCTTGCTTCTTTACTGTAAACGCTTTAAGAGTTTTTGCATATCGACCGCATAAAAGGTCGACGTTGGTACATACGGCGATACACAAGGAAGCTCGATATCGGTTTGCTTGGCAATTTGCAGAGTGACGACGCCACGTTTTTTGCAGGCCGCCAGCAATGCCGATAGCGTCTTGGCATGACCAAAGATAGGCAAGCCTTCTACGCCGATTATTTTCATATCTCTTTTTAATCGTTTGCACATTTTCAAATCATCGACAATCAAGCCATCACTAGCCTCAAACACACTACTCTCTCCACAATCATCTTTCATTAAGAGTGAAAACGCTTTCTTGGTCATCAGATCCAGTTGCACCTGGTTTGGTGACACCCGATTTGCCAAGCCCGTGGCATCAAAAAATGCTGCCCAGGTGTCGGCCACAGATTTAGTGCCAGAAAATAATCTAGGCAACCATACAGGATGGCAAGCAAGCTTATCCCCACATTCGATCGCGTCAAAAAAATCGGGGCGTTCACCGCTCTGGATGCGCTCATAAAATGTGGCAACATTCCGAATCGCTGCTGCCTTATTTTGACGCGCTGCCAGTCCATACACATAAGCTGGCAAACCACAACGATACTCAAGCTGGCGCATTCCTATGGTCTGTGCGGACAGCGTTTGCCACGCTCGATTATCAGTACCGAGCAAACAACGATTCAAAGCATCATCGAGATCTTTGGCTGCTTCTGCCTGACTCATCCATCCCATCGCTAAGGATGTCACCCAGCGTAAATATTCACCACCACCTTCATGTATCACACGACTAATTGGATAAACATCGACCTCATCTCTTTTCTGAAAGCGATGACTAAATTCATGCGTGACAAAATTTCGAATGCCGATGTTGGCTTCGGCTGTTAGCTGTTCTGGCCAGTTAAACAAACTCAAACGCAACACATTACCGGCATCACCATCAAAGCCAAGATCGCCAGGATGTTGGATATTGGCAGCAGCGATGATGGGCATCATGAACTGCGCTTTGGGCATTTCGCTTTTCAGATACTGTATCGTCTTCACCGCATGCTCTTGAATCCGACTTGTATACGCCGACGACACACTAGGGTCGATATAACTGAGTACGCCCTGATCATCGTTCAAGCTGCGCGGCGAAAACAGAACCGGAAACGTATAATCCGCCTTGGGTTTGAGGTCGGCGCGACCACTGTATTGTTTGCCCTCTAATGCCACATTGGGACCGATGAATTCATAACTGAGTTCACCGCAATTGGTATCGACCTGATAATTACTGGTGTGCGCATACAAAGCCTGTCCCATAGGAAAAGCCGCAGGATAACCGCGCACTTTATTGCTAGTCGCATCGACTTGAAAGCTTGCCACCTGACAGCTGGGATTTTGTGCAACCAGATAGTCACCGTCGATGGCGAAGCAAGCATTCTGCGACTTCCAAGGCGCGCGAATTCGCTGTGCGTCTGCGCCATCTTTTTCAAACCGCAGACGCGGGCAATTCGGCGGTATTTGATACTCCACGCTAAGTTTTTGTGGCGAGTCAAAACGCAATTTAATATGCACTTGCGCAGAGGAAACTTGCCCCAACAATAGCAAACTCAAACCAACAAGAAAAACAATAAACCAGTGCGACGTGGGCAGCTTAGAACTTGTTTGGAGTTGAGGCATTTAAATTTCCGGTGAATGCTAAGGGAGTACTGTTTAGTTCTGGGCAAGTGCATCAATATCAGCGGCAACGATGTGTTTCAATTGCGCCGTGATTTTATCGACAGGCCAATCCCACCATGCGATGTCCTGCAAACGTGTGATCTGATCTTCCTCAAAACGATACTTAAGCACGCGCGCCGGATTGCCACCGACAATCGCATAAGCAGGCACATCAGCAACTACCACAGAACGAGATGAAATAATCGCGCCATTGCCGATCTTAACGCCAGGCATGATGAGAGCGTCATACCCGATCCACACATCATTCTCAATCACGGTATCGCCCTTATAAGGAAGCTCACCTGCCGCTGGCGCAACTGCTTCCCAACCACCGCCAAAGATCTGAAATGGATAGGTCGATATGCCAGACATTTTATGATTAGCGCCATTCATGATGAATTTAACACCGCGCGCGATGGCACAGAATTTCCCTATCAACAAGCGATCACCAATGAAAGGGAAATGATAGAGCACACTATCTTCAAAATTTTCGGCATGCTCTGGATCATCGTAATAGGTGTAATCACCAACACTGATGTTAGGATTTTTGATGACGTTCTTTAGAAAACAGACTTGTTTAAAGCCTGGCATGGGATGTTTGTCGTCTGGATTTGGGCCGTGCATGAGGTAGTATCCTTCACAAAAAATCGGCAGTATCTTTGCAATTCATCTGTTTCAACAACTAATTTACTTGGTCTTCTTCGCAAACTTTGAGCGCCTGCTTAAGCACGCCAAGATGTAACGATCCTCTAAGGATATGATAGCAACCACCACCGATGTCTTCCGCATAGCCAGCCTGCTCGCAATGTTTCAGCACTAGGTCTTGATAATTTTTAATAAAATTATCTGCACAGACCTTAGATTTACCTGTCAATGCATCGAATAGCTGATGTATCTGCTGCTGCTCTTCCGCTGATCCGTTCTCAAATTCTATTCGTGGATCATCAATCAACTGAATAACCTCAATCTCAAGCAAACGATTGATGAAGCTATCACTGGTTTTTGACAAAGCTACACCGAACGTCATTTTTACGAATTTACCTGGTGTTACTTCATCGAATGTTGTGAGTATTCGCTGGCTTCCTGTAAAACCAATATGGATTTCGCTGCCATTAAATGCCTCTATTTGCGCGGAGCGCATTTCTTTATCATCTTCGCGCACTTCCACCTGCTTGAGTCGACCATGGTGCACTTTTACGTGCTTAGCATTAAATGAAGAGCCATTCGCGACAAACCATCGCATTGGGTAAAAGATGGTGTTATAGACTGGCCTTGCTGCATGCGATTCGAAATAGTTTTCGTCCTCATATGGATAAAC
>JAYVHZ010000051.1:0-2523 GCA_043770645.1 Undibacterium sp.
GATACCAGAACCGATACCGCGACCAACACGACGTTTGTAGTGTTTTGCGCCATCAGCTGGTTGGATTGTATTTAATTCCATAATTTGCTCCGATCGCAACCCCGAGGGCTTACGATACAACCTTCACAAGATACGAGACTTTATTGATCATACCGCGTACTGCTGGCGTGTCTTGCAATTCAGAAACTGAATTAACGCGACGCAGACCTAAGCCGCGCACTGTAGCACGATGTGACTCGCGCGTACCGATCAAACCCTTGACCAATTGTACTTTAACTGTAGTTGTCATTTCGCTCACCTTAGCCCAAAATTTCTTCAACGGACTTACCGCGCTTTGCAGCGATATCGGAAGGCGTACTCATTTTCGACAAACCGTTCAAAGTTGCACGAACCATGTTGTATGGATTAGTAGAGCCATTAGATTTAGCAACTACATTAACCACACCCAACACTTCGAAAATCGCGCGCATTGGACCACCAGCAATAACGCCAGTACCTTCTTTAGCAGGCATCATCATCACTGATGAGGCGCCGTGCTTACCGGTCACTGCATGTTGCAATGTACCGTTTTTCAAAGTTACTTTAATCATTTTGCGGCGGGCTTCTTCCATCGCTTTTTGTACGGCTACTGGAACTTCTTTCGATTTTCCCTTACCCATACCGATACGACCGTCACCATCACCAACGACTGTCAGTGCTGCGAAACCCATGATACGACCACCCTTAACCACTTTGGTTACACGGTTGATCGCGATCATTTTTTCGCGCATGCCATCATCCGGCTTGTCGGCTGCTGTTTTTGCTTGCATTTTTGCCATGACAATATTCCTTAGAACTTCAAGCCGGCTTCACGCGCGGCTTCTGCCAACGCCTTCACACGACCGTGGTAACGAAAACCGGAGCGATCAAACGCGACTTCGGTAACTCCTGCTTTCAATGCTTTTTCCGCAACGCGCTTACCAATCAAAGTGGCTGCCGCAGCATTACCACCGTGCTTAGATGCCGCTGCCAATTCTGCACGCACTTCAGCTTCCACTGTAGAAGCAGATGCCAAAACGTTGGAATCTGCATCAATGATGCTGGCGTAGATATGCAGGTTCGTACGGTGCACAGATAAACGTGTGACCTTGAGCTCTGCGATCTTGGCACGGGTTTGAGTCGCGCGGCGCAGACGTGATTGTTTCTTATCCATCGTCTAACCCCTATTACTTCTTCTTGGTTTCTTTAATCACAACCACTTCGTCCGCGTAGCGGACACCCTTGCCTTTATAAGGCTCTGGGCTGCGGTATGCACGAACTTCTGCTGCGACCTGACCAACTTGCTGCTTATTCACACCTTTGATGAGAATTTCAGTTGGAGTTGGTGTTGCACATGTCACGCCAGCTGGCATGTCATGAACTACAGGATGAGAAAAACCCAAGGAGAGATTCAACTTATCGCCTTGCGCTTGCGCTTTATAACCAACGCCGACGAGGTTCAACTTCTTTTCAAAACCCTTAGTAACACCGTTAACCATGTTATTAACTAAGGCACGTAAAGTACCAGTCATAGCATTAGCTTCACGGCTGTCATTTGCCGGCTTGAAATTCAGGACACCACTTTCGTTCGCGATTGTCACCAAGCCATTTAAACTTTGTGTCAATACGCCCATTGGACCTTTTACTGTAATCGCCGCTGCTGAGATTGCAACTTCTGCACCTGCTGGCAACGCGATTGGCATTTTACCTACTCGAGACATCTTGCACTCCTTAGGCGACGTAGCAAATAACTTCGCCACCGACACCGGTTGCGCGCGCTTTGCGGTCAGTCATAACGCCCTTAGGTGTGGACACAATGGCCACGCCCAAACCGTTCATCACACTTGGGATCTCGTCTTTACCTTTGTAAATACGGAGACCTGGACGTGAAACACGCTCCAAGCGTTCGATAACAGGACGTCCTGCATAATATTTCAAACCGATTTTCAATTCAGATTTACCAGCAGCGTCAACTACTGCGAAATCCTCAATGTAGCCTTCGTCCTTCAGTACGTTTGCAATTGCAACTTTTACCTTAGAGGACGGCATCGCGACGGCAGTCTTTTGAACAACTTGCGCGTTACGGATGCGGGTCAGCATATCGGCGATAGGATCGCTCATACTCATTGCTTATTCTCCTATTACCAGCTAGCTTTAGTCATACCCGGGATTTCACCACGCATGGCGAATTCACGGACTTTAATACGGCCCAAACCGAACTTACGGAATGTGCCACGTGGACGACCTGTCAAAGCGCAGCGATTGCGCTGACGAGTCGGATTAGAATTACGTGGCAATGCCTGCAACTTCAAACGAGCTAAATATTGCTCTTCTGGAGTTTTTGATTGGTCATCAATGATGGCCTTCAATTCGGCGCGTTTGCCAGCGAATTTCTTCACTAAATCTGCACGCTTTTGCTCACGATTAATCAGTGCCAATTTTGCCATGGCGACCTCAGTTTCTGAACGGAAATTTAAATGCGGCGAGAAGCGCTTTTGCTTCTTC
>JAYVHZ010000052.1:0-12178 GCA_043770645.1 Undibacterium sp.
TGGCGTCCCCTAGGGGATTCGAACCCCTGTAATCACCGTGAAAGGGTGGTGTCCTAGGCCTCTAGACGATGGGGACATAAATCTGTCCTTATTACTGACCTTTTTGTTGCTTTTTACTTGAACTATTTTGCTTCGTTATTTACGTTTGCGATCAAGTAAGACCGAAATTATATACTCAACTTCTTCATTCTTGCAAGCACTTTTCTAAAACTTCTTAAAAATTGCTTGGTTGATTTGAGCTATAAGCTGATCGTGGTGGAGGTAAGCGGAATCGAACCGCTGACCTCTTGCATGCCATGCAAGCGCTCTACCAACTGAGCTATACCCCCATACAAAACAGAAACGGGAGTATAGCAAGTTTCGAGATTGCTTGTAAAGCTTAAAAGCTTGGCAGACCGATTGAGCATTTAATATTGAACCGAAATGATCATGCTTTCGCGAGGCGCGTCAACACAACTTCACGACCAAACAAGTCAATCACCGCATCAATCGATGGCGTCTGCAATTGACCTGTCAACAGCAAACGCAAAGGCATCGCGAGTTGCGGCATTTTTAAATTGTGCTTTGCCAACGTCTCTTTCATCATCGCTGAAATTGCGACTTTGCTCCACTCAACAGTCGCGCAGGCTTGTGTAAACTCTTGCAAAGCTGGTTTGATCGCATCGGTAATATGCTGTGCGACCAATGCCAAATCTGGTGCAGGCTGGCGATAAAATAGCATCGCCGCTTGCGCTAATTCAATCGTGGTATTGGTGCGTTCCTTAAGCAAAGCAATCACGGATGACAATGCTGGCGCGCCTTCAAATTGTGCACCTAGTTTTTCCATATCAGCTCGGATCAACGCCGCTAAACGCTGATTATCAGCCGCTTTAATATAATGATTATTCAACCATGCCAATTTTTCAGGATTAAATTGCGCAGCTGAGCTAGACAGATGCGTCAAATCAAACCAACTGACCATTTGCTCCATGCTAAAGACTTCGTCATCACCATGACTCCAACCCAGACGCGCCAAATAGTTCAATAAGGCTTCTGGCAAAAAACCCTTATCTAAGTAATCCATTACGCTGACGGCATCACGACGCTTAGAGAGCTTTTGACCGTCAGTCCCTAGGATCATCGGCACATGGCCGTAAAATGGCAGTGGCGCGCCTAAGGCATTCAAAATATTGATCTGGCGCGGCGTGTTATTCACGTGATCATCGCCACGAATAACGTGCGTGATCTGCATATCACTATCATCAACCGCCACACAAAAATTGTAGGTCGGTGTGCCATCTGGGCGGGCGATGACTAGGTCATCCAATTCGCGATTCGAAATCGTGATCGTGCCTTTAACAACATCGTTCCAACTGACTTCACCTTCTTGGGGATTTTTAAAGCGAATCACAGGTTTGCGATCAACGGGAATCGCTGGTAAAGTTTTTCCTGGCTCTGGGCGCCAAGTTCCATCATAGCGCGGCTTATCACCAGCAGCACGTTGACGCTCACGCATCGCTTCAACTTCGTCGGTCGAACAATAACAATGGTAAGCCGTACCATCTGCCAACATTTTTGCCAGCACTTCACTGTAACGATCCATGCGCTTCATTTGATAGTATGGGCCTTCGTCATGCTGCAAGTTCAACCAATTCATGCCATCTAAAATCGCTTGCACCGCTTCCGGCGTTGAGCGTTCCAGATCGGTATCTTCAATCCGCAACACAAAGGTGCCGCCAAAATGGCGCGCAAATGCCCAGCTAAATAAGGCGGTACGTGCGCCACCAACATGCAGGTAACCAGTAGGGCTAGGCGCAAAACGCGTGCGCACTGGCGTGGTAGGGGTAGGTAAATGAGAAGCAGTCATCGGTGCAGGGCGAATTTCAAAGTACAGAGCGACAAATTGACGCTAACAACTCTAAAACAATCGCAAAAAAGTAAAAACGCTATTTTACCGCCTTAGCGACTTCGAAGATACCTCACTGATTTCCTACCAAGCGCGGTCTCGGCTACCAATGGGAATACATAGCCTCACATCAAAATGCTAGTATGGCGAGCTTAAATTAGTTATTAACTAGTTGTTAGTCTAGTTGTTAGTCATTTTTTAGCAAATCACCAAATTATCGCTCCATTGAACGCATTCAACCATCACTCGCCCGCACCATTACCAAGTAAAAATGGCATCAGTCCCAGCTATATTTGGCTGCCTGAAGGGCATTGGGAAAATGCACTCGCATTTCTCTCATCGCAGTTTCCAGACATCAGCCCTGATATCTGGCGCAAACGTATGGATAAGAAGGAAGTCTGCGATGCGCATGGCAATTATTTGCAAGCGGAAAGCCCAGTAAAGCGCGGCATGTGCATTTATTACTATCGTGAAATCGAGAACGAAATAGCGGTTCCATTTCAAGAGAAAATTCTCTTCGAAGATGACTACCTATTAGTCGCGGATAAGCCGCATTTTTTGGCGGTCACGCCAGGTGGACAATATTTGCGTGAGACTTTGTTGGTAAGACTAAAAGCGAATACTGGCATTGATCATCTGACCCCCTTGCATCGCTTAGATCGAGAAACCGCTGGCGTGATCTTGTTTTCCAAACAGATACAAAGTCGCGGCGCTTATCAAAGTTTATTTCAAACACGCCAAATCGAAAAAACTTATCACGCGCTCGCACCTCATTTGCCGCTGCAGTCTTTTCCTCTTTGCAAATCAAGTCGTATCGAAGAAAGTGAACGCTTCTTTATGATGCACGAAGTGACGGGCGCGGCAAATAGTGAGACCCGTATTAGCGTCATTGAGCATCGCGACAACATCGATTTATATCAATTACAGCCACACACAGGCAAAAGACATCAATTAAGACTACATATGGCCAGTCTGGGCGCGCCAATATTAAACGATCAGTTTTACCCAAGGCCCCTGCCTGTTGGCAGTGATGATTACAGCAAACCATTGAAGCTACTGGCAAAATCAATCACCTTCATCGACCCAATTAGCCATCAAAAAAGAGAGTTCCATAGCGAGCAAAGTCTTTAAGTACAGCAAAATCCAAATCGACACTGATCAAATCTATAGCAAGGCGGTTGACAAGAATTGCCGTCCGAAGTATTATCTCGCTTCTCGGAGTGTAGCGCAGCCCGGTAGCGCACCTGGTTTGGGACCAGGGGGTCCAAGGTTCGAATCCTTGTACTCCGACCAAATTTGAAGGATCGTTGAGAAATCGACGATCCTTTTTTAGTTTCACCAATTTGAGCAGTTTGATTCTTTTAAATTGCTAGCAGTTTTCGGAGTGTAGCGCAGCCCGGTAGCGCACCTGGTTTGGGACCAGGGGGTCCAAGGTTCGAATCCTTGTACTCCGACCAAAATTAAGCCTCGTTGAGCAATCAGCGAGGCTTTTTTGTTTTTGCCTTCTTATTCAAATCCTCTTGCGGAAATCAGGTAAATCGCGCCAATACTCTGATCGCCTCACCCACTTGTCGTATCTCGTGAATGCTTAAATTCTGTGCTTCGTCTATTTTCTGGATGTCGGGCAGCGCAAACATAGGTGCACCGCGTCCCAATAATTTAGGCGCTAGATACAACAGTAATTCATCAACACATCCAGATTTGATCAAAGCACCACTGAGTTTGGCTCCAGCTTCGACGTGCAGTTCATTGATTTGCTGTTGGCCTAAAATACTCAACAATGCAGACAAATCAATTCGTACATCCAGATCTGGCAAATAAAGTAAATCCGCTCCGACATTCCGCAGGGCATCTTCTAAGTCAGGTGCCTGCAATGCGTGCACTATCGTGACCGAACCACCTTGCAGGATTTTGGCATTGAGCGGCGTACGCAAATGCGAGTCCAAAACAATTTTCCGAGGCCGATAATTCTGTGCGAGCTCGGCTGCCGGCAATCGCACAGTTAATTGCGGATCATCTGCCAACACGGTACCAATGCCAGTCAAGATGGCATCAGCACGGGCACGCCAACGATGGCCATCTTCACGTGCCGCAGCATCTGTGATCCATTGACTTTGTCCATTTGGCAAAGCCGTAAAACCATCGATACTTGCTGCCATTTTCAGACGCACCCAAGGCTTCCCCATTTCCATACGGGTAAAGAAACCAAGATTCATTTCGCGTGCGTCGCTTGCCAGCAATCCGTGCTCAACCACAATTCCTGCATCGCGTAACATCGCAAACCCACGCCCCGCCACCTGAGGATTCGCATCCTCCAGCGCGGCAACCACACGTACCAAGCCCGCCTCGATGAGTGCATTCGCACAAGGCGGCGTACGGCCAAAATGACTACATGGTTCCAAGCTTACATACGCGGTTGCGCCACGCACATTCTTGCCATGCGAAGCGGCATCTCGCAAAGCCATGACTTCCGCGTGCGCTTGCCCAACCGGCTGCGTCCAGCCTCGCCCTAGAATTTCGCCATTATTCACCAGTACACAGCCCACCTTGGGATTGGGTGAAGTCGCCATCGTTGCACGGGAGGCTAACTCCAGCGCCAGACGCATGAACTCGTGATCTTGTGGCGAAAACTGCATCAGGTATTTTGCACAGTAATGGTTGGGAATTTACTACTCATGTCTTTCGCTTTATCAGCAACTTTGATTGCGACTTTACGCGCGATATCTTTATAGACTGCTGCAATTTGTCCATCCGGATCCGCCACCACAGTCGGCTTACCCGAATCTGCCTGTTCGCGTATCGCCATCGTCAAAGGCAAACCACCGAGGAATTCGACACCGTATTCCGCGCACATTTTTTCACCGCCACCCGCACCAAAGATCGCTTCGGTGTGACCACAATTTGAGCAAACATGGGTACTCATGTTTTCCACAATTCCCAAAATAGGAATACCGACTTTTTCAAACATCTTCAAGCCCTTACGCGCATCGAGCAAGGCAATGTCTTGCGGCGTAGTCACAATCACAGCACCAGTCACCGGCACTTTTTGCGATAAGGTCAATTGAATATCGCCAGTACCTGGCGGCATATCGACAATCAGATAATCCAGATCGCGCCAATTCGTCAGCTCTAGCAATTGCTGCAAAGCCTGCGTCACCATCGGGCCGCGCCACACCATAGGCGAATCGGGATCGATCATGAAACCTATCGACGACACCTGCACACCATAGTTTTCGAGTGGCTCCATGGTTTTACCATCGGCCGATTCTGGACGTCCATTGATTCCCATCATCATTGGTTGCGAAGGCCCATAGATATCTGCATCGAGCAGCCCAACCGAAGCGCCTTCTGCCGCTAATGCCAACGCCAAGTTCACCGCCGTCGTGGACTTGCCCACACCGCCTTTACCTGAAGCAACGGCGATAATGTTTTTCACGTTAGGCATCAATTTGATACCGCGTTGCACCGCGTGCGCAACGATCTTGATACTGACCTTGACTTCAACTGTAGCAACCCCTTGAACCGTAAGCACAGCATCACGGACAAGTTTCGCAATCAACTCTCTTTGACTATTGGCTGGATATGCCAGCTCAATTTCCAAAGTCGCCTTGCCATCTTGTACTTTGATTTGCTTGGCCGATTTGCTGGAAACAAAATCCTTATGCGTATTGGGATCAATCAGACCCGCCAACACTTGCTTAATTTGTTCAACTTGCTGATCCGTATTAACTGCTGTCATGCGATTCTCCAATGAATTTTCATCAGTCTAAACCAAATTACGGCAAAAGCCGCTGATAGCCCTGCAAAGCACAGGCGTTTCTCTGATGTAAAAGACATGCAAATTAAACTTGATGTCAGTGAATATCAGCGATTGACGAATCACTTTCGAATATCCATGCCTAAGCAGTATCTACCAAGCAAAGCCGTGTTTTCACGCCCTTTCGCTGTTAAAATAACTCCTTTGTCCATTTCATATAAGAAATTCAAGATTATGACCCGCAAGCTGTTCGTCACCACTGCCCTTCCCTACGCTAACGCCCCTTTCCACCTCGGCCATATCATGGAATACATCCAGGCTGATATCTGGGTTCGTCATCAGCGAATGTCGGGCCACGAAGTGAATTTCGTTTGCGCCGATGATGCGCATGGTGCGCCGATTATGATTGCGGCTGAAAAAGCGGGAATTACGCCACAAGAGTTTGTTGGCCAAATTGCTGCCGGTCGTAAGCAATATCTGGATGGTTTTCATATTCAGTTCGATAATTGGCATTCGACTGATGGAGCAGAGAATCACGAGTTATCACAAGATATTTATCGTAAATTAAAGTCTGCGGGTTTTATCACAAGCAAAACCATCGAGCAGTTTTACGATCCAGTCAAAAACATGTTTCTGCCAGATCGCTATATCAAAGGCGAATGTCCAAAGTGCGGCGCTAAAGATCAGTATGGCGATTCTTGTGAAGTGTGTTCGGCAGTGTACTCTCCTACCGAAGTCAAAAATCCTTATTCCGTATTGACTGGCGCGACGCCAGTCATGAAATCATCTGAACATTTCTTCTTCAAATTATCTGACGAAAAATGTGTAGAATTTTTGCGTGGTTGGGCATTGCAAGACAATCGTTTGCAATCCGAAGTCGCGAATAAATGCAAAGAGTGGCTGGAAGGCGACGGCGGCTTGGGAGACTGGGATATCAGTCGTGATGCTCCCTATTTTGGTATCGAAATTCCTGATCAACCGGGTAAATATTTTTATGTCTGGCTGGATGCGCCAGTTGGTTATCTGGCCTCGCTGAAAAATTACTTCAATAAAACAGGTCGTGATTTTGATGCATTTATGGCTGATCCGACGACTGAGCAAATCCATTTTATCGGCAAAGACATCACCTACTTCCACACCTTGTTTTGGCCTGCGATGTTGAAGTTTTCTGGTTACAAAACACCAGACCGAGTGTATGCGCACGGCTTCGTTACCGTCTCTGGCGAAAAAATGTCGAAATCCCGTGGCACCGGCATTTCGCCTTTGCGCTATCTCGACATCGGTATGAATCCAGAGTGGCTGCGTTATTACTTCGCGGCGAAACTCAACGCTAAGGTGGAAGATTTGGATATGAATCCAGATGATTTCGTGGCACGTGTGAATTCTGATCTGATCGGCAAATACATCAATATCGCTAGCCGAGCAGCAGGCTTCATTACTAAGCGCTTTGATGGCGTAGTCAATACCAGCTGGGCGACTAGTGACGACACATTTATTCAAAACTTGCGCAATGTTTCTGGTGACATTCAAGCCTTGTACGAAGGCCGTGAATTTGGCAAAGCCTTACGCGCTGTGATGGAGCAAGCTGATGTCATCAATGCCTATGTTGATGCGAACAAACATTGGGAATTAGCGAAGCAAGCTGAGAACGATGCCAAGTTGCAGGAAGTTTGCAGCCGCTTGTTAGAGGCTTTCCGTATTCTGACGGTATTCTTAAAACCGGTGTTGCCGCAACTCGCAAGCCAAGTCGAAGCGCAATTAAATATCGCGCCTTTGAATTGGGCAAGCGTGAATGCACCGCTTCCGGATCAACACAAAATCAATCCTTACGTGCATTTGATGCAGCGTGTTGATATTAAGATTTTTGATCAATTGTTTGATGCGCCGGCGCCAAATGCCGCCGTTCCTGCTTCGACTGAAACCCATCCCCTCCCTAGCACCGCTCTTGAAGGGACTGGAACGAATAGTGGCTCCAACGATAGTCAAATTGAAGAATTAGCACCTGAAATCAAAATTGATGACTTTGCCAAAATCGATTTGCGTATTGCCAAGATCGTTAATTGTGAACACGTTGAAGGCTCGGATAAACTCTTGCGTCTGACGCTGGATGTCGGTGAAGGCAAAACGCGCAATGTCTTCTCCGGTATTAAGTCTGCGTATCAACCAGAACAATTGATCGGCAAATTCACGGTGATGGTCGCCAACCTGGCGCCACGTAAGATGAAATTTGGTATGTCTGAAGGGATGGTATTAGCCGCCTCTGCTGCGGATGAAAAGACCAATCCGGGTTTATATATTCTGGAAGCGTGGCCAGGTGCAGAGCCTGGTATGCGCGTACGATAATTAAGCAATCACGCTATGGACATAGTCATACGCGAAGCGAATGTCGACGATGCGCCTTTACTGGCGCATCTCACCCGCACTTGCTGGGCAGGAAAAGTCGCAGAAACCTCATCTGGACATCAAGAAAGCAGTGAAAAAGTCGCCGAGGAATTAAGTCATGGCGGCGGCTTCATTTTACTCGTCAATGACGAACCTGCAGGCTCTGTGCGCTGGTTGCCAGTGGATGGCGAAGCCAACACTTGGGAAATGCGCCGCATGGGCATATTACCTATCTTTCGCGGTGAAGCCTTATCGCAAAATTTACTCGAAGCTATGATCCATCACGCGCAAACTTCAGGCGTCGAAGAGCTAAGACTTGGCGTGCGCACTGATCAGCCTCGTCTAGTCGATCTCTATGCGGCTTACGAGTTTGAATTGGCTCCCGAATTAGAATACGCTCACGCCAATCCCGGCGAACCCATGCCACATGTCATGCGGCGTTTTCTACGTTAACGATTGATGTTTAACCTCGCACAAGCAAGGTCCTTTTCAGCAGGAATTTCAATGAGCACTTCTATCCCACAACGCTTGCTAGATCTACGCGCTGCGATGGCAAAACATGTTGTACACGCCTGTTTAATCCCATCAGCCGATCCTCATTTATCCGAATATCTACCTTCTCGCTGGCAAGGTCGCGAAATCTTTTCTGGCTTTACTGGCTCGGTCGCCACATTGGTAGTGACAGCAGATTTTGCCGGTTTATGGGTCGATAGTCGCTACTGGTCACAGGCCGAGATTGAGCTATCCGGTTCTGGCATTAGCATGATGAAAATCCAGTCTGCCGCTACTACGGCGCACATCGATTGGCTTGCACAAAACTTACAAGCCAATCAAATCGTCACGGTCGATGGCAATGTACTGGGATTAGCGAACGCAAGGGCATTACTCGCAGCGCTAGAACCAAAGCAGATTATTCTCAATACGCATCTTGACCTCTTGGATGACGTTTGGAGTGACAGACCTAGTTTGCCGGACGCAGCCATTTATGAGCATCTTCCGCCATTTGCGGTGATCAGTCGCGCAGAAAAGCTCGCTGAGGTGCGCGCGCAGATGCAAGCTAAAGGGGCTAACTGGCATTTTGTTTCGACCGTCGATGACATCGCTTGGATCTTCAATTTGCGCGGTGCCGACGTGAATTACAATCCGGTTTTTGTTTCACACGCCTTAATTGGCACGGATAGTGCAACACTATTTGTTCCTTTAAACAAAGTACCGCAAGCAATCGCTGATAATTTGGCCAAAGACGGCGTGACGTGTCAGCCTTACGAAAACGCGCCAATCGCCTTACAAAATCTAGATGCCAGCGCAACGCTACTGATCGATCCGCGCCGCATTACCTATGGTTTTCAGCAAGCGATCGCTAAACACGTCAAGGTAGTGGAAGCACTCAATCCTTCGGTCTACAGCAAATCTCGCAAGCATCTTGCCGAAGCACAATTCGTACGTGAAGCCATGGAGCAAGATGGTGCCGCTTTGTGTGATTTTTTTGCGTGGTTTGAACAAGCCCAAGGACAACAGCGCATCACAGAAATCACCATCGACGAACAAATCTGCGCAGCACGCGCGCGTCAGCCGTATTTCATTTCACCGAGTTTTGGTACGATCGCAGGATTCAACGGCAATGGCGCGATGCCACATTATCGCGCCACCGCAAGTTCGCATGCGGTCATCGAAGGAGACGGTTTATTGTTAATTGATTCGGGCGGTCAGTATCTGAACGGCACAACTGACATCACCCGCGTAGTTCCTGTTGGCACAGTTTCAGAAGAACAGAAACGTGACTTCACCCTCGTACTAAAAGGCATGATTGCGCTCTCGCGCATGCAATTTCCGCATGGGACTTATTCAACGGTATTAGATACCGTAGCGCGCGCGCCAATGTGGGCCGAAGGTATTAATTATGGTCACGGTACCGGCCACGGAGTTGGTTACTTCCTCAATGTGCACGAAGGTCCGCAGTCGATTTCTGGTGCAATTCCTAACAGCGATATGGTGATGGAAATCGGCATGATCACTTCCAACGAACCAGGAATTTATCGCCCAGAAAAATGGGGTGTTCGAATAGAAAATCTCTTGTTATGCGTTCCCGCACAAGACACCGAATTTGGCGAATACTTGAAATTCGAAAGCTTAACTTTGTGCCCGATCGATACCCGTTGCATTTCTCTAGATTTGATGCGCGAAGATGAAATCAACTGGCTCAATGACTACCACCAAGACGTCTTGCATCGTCTCTCACCGCGCGTGCAGGGCGATGCTCTCGCTTGGTTGAAACTCCGCACAATGGCAATCAATTAGCTAGCTAGGATTGAATGGGCAACTCACCAATATTAGGGAGAGTTGCCCTACCGAAGCGGATCAATCCTCGTGCGCTTCATCACCTTCTGAGCGTGCTTTTTCAAAGGCTTTACCGAAGAACAAAGCATTCTCCAAGATACGACGACTGCCTAACCAACCACTTCTAAAGCCAAGCGCTGCACTAGCTAAAATTACGCTGCCACTACCCACACGCTCGGCAGTAATCGCCGCAGATCCCCCGATACGTTTTGCATTTTCAGCCGAGGCATAACCACTCATGACCGGAGAACTAGTATAAGCCGCTACCGTTGCGTAAGCATCGCCTTCTAATTTATATACGTCAGCCTGCCCACGGAACACTGGTAATGTATCGCGTGGGATACCAGCGGCGATCGGATGACTACGATCGATGTCGGTATCAAAAATCACACCAGCCACCAAATCTTTCGCCGTATTGGCATCTTGATCTTTGTAAGCTAAACGAGTTACTTTACTTCTTCGTTCTTCCGTTTTGCCATCCGCCTTGGCATCTGCTTTATCGGCATCGGCCTTAATTGCATCAGATTTCTTACCTGCATCCGCTTTCACTAATTTCGTGCGCAAATAGCTTTGGCTGCTCGCCCAATTCAACGCCCCCTCAACACCAATAATCACCCCGCCTTGTTTCACAAAGCGTTCGATGTTTTTGTTGGCATCTTCTGATAAACGATAACTGCCATCGCCCATCACGATGTGAGTGTAACGCTCTAATTGCATAGTCGCCAAACGGTCTGTGCTCAGCATCGTCGTTGGCAAACGCAGGTGGGTGTCAAGCCAATGCCACAACTCACCAACCGACGTCGAATCCAAACCTTGACCAGTTAATAAGGCAACGCGTGGGCGTTCAACTGTTTTCAGGCTTCCACTACCTAAATCGACACCAGTACTCCCAGCACCAGAGGTCAATGCGAACACCTCGGCGCTATGATTGGCAGTCGCTTTACGAACGATCTCGGCAACCTTTGCCGCCGATGTGCTTTGCATTGCCACTGGAATCACAATACTACCGATACCCAAATCCTTGACGCCTTCGGTCGTTTGTACGCGCATAGGTTTGGTGATGGTACGCAAGCGCAAACCAGTCTGGCTTAACTCGGCTAACAAAGTTACAGCGTCATCATTTTCCCAAGAAAATGCGTAAGCAATATTTGACTCTGCTTTTAAACTCGCTTTTGGCAAGTCTTGCACCGGTTCGCCGATTACATCGCCCGCACTCTTAGCGCTGGCGAGATCGTAGGCTTTGGTCACACTCCACGCAGAGACATCGTAAAAGGTATTATCTTTAAACTGCGTGCGCAATTCAGTAATCCCTTCTAACAGGCGACTTTGACGCTGATTGAGCGGTACAGCGATCGCGTTACGCGCGTCATAGCGTTGACCATTGATGGTGATGCTGCCTTTGACTTGATGCACGGCGATGCCATGTTGCTTTAACAAATTCGAAAAATCGCGTAAACGTGCAGGATTATTTTCAGCGGCAAACAACATAGCGCGATTAGGATCGGCAAGCGCCATTTTCTTTGCTTCATCATAGAAGTTCTTTTGATGCGCGATCAATTGATCACGAATCGCATCCGCTGCTTGTAGCGTGCTAAACGAGGTCGTGATCTGATTCGCAATCGTGTGATCAAATTTCAGCAAGCCATTACGTGAATCCTGAACATGACCACGTGAACTAGCTTGTTCAAACAAGATACCGACACTGCCTTGCAAATCTGGATAGGTCGACCCTTTACCATAGTAAAAATCGTCAAAAGCTTCGCGACTAAAATACAACTCACCGCGCGCATCCAAAGCCTGCGCATGGAACTTCGCAA
>JAYVHZ010000053.1:0-12492 GCA_043770645.1 Undibacterium sp.
GGTTGGAAAATTTATCAAATAGCTGCTAGCGGAAAAATATTTGTGCAAAAAGCTGATCGTAGTCGAGCCGCATTAGCAGGCTCTTATGTCAGTGAAACAATGAAGAGCCATGGTCTACAGATTGGTGACTTAGTGAGCTTGAGAGTCTACCCGGCAAATAGTGAACTGCAAGCGGCATTTTTTCACTCATTTGGGCGCCAGTTGGCTGATCAGTTTGATGATTACAGTGCGGTACGCCTGTATTTTAATATCGATGCCGAGTGTGCTGCGACTCTGTTGGCGGAGTTAAGTTCTTTATTGAACCAGTATTACGTGCCATTTCATTTTAAGACTTTGGTCGATCCCCGTCAGTACGGCAGAGCCGACTCTGCCGTGTTGTACATTGCTCGGCGCTATTATCAATTCGTCGTGTCACTGCTCGCGCGGTTACCCGCTTTGCTCGGTAGTGGATTGCATGATCCGGTGCCAATGTTCTGCCAACGAATTATGCGTGGGGTTGGCGTCGCGGAGGATCCTGGTACGGGGGAAAGTTTTGGTATGCATCGCTGTCGTGTTGTAGCAGAAGGACTTGTCGCAGCGTGGGACGAAGGTTTGCAGACCATTGATGAACGTTTAAAGTCGATAAAAAATCGTTTTGAAATCTATGATTTAATTTTGGAAAAACCCTACCTCAATCCCTTTTCTTTGGATATTTTTACTCCTGAATGCATGAATGTGGAGGAGAGCGTATGAGCGCTGATCGACAAGAATTTTTGCAAGTAGCTGAAAAAATTGGGCGTGAATTATGCCGCGATGCACTGTGGCATGAAGATCGTTGCACATGGTTAGGCTGGGCTTTCGAAAATGTGCAATATCAAATGCGGACTTGTTACCGCTCGCTCGCTGGTGACTTGTATAGCGGCACTGCTGGCATCGCGTTGTTCTTGGCTGAGCTTTCCCAATTTACACAAGATCGACAGCAATTGCGTGTAGTTGAAGGCGCATTGCGCCAGGCACTCTCTACGGCGCCAAAGATCGAAAGTAGGCTCCAACATGGGTTTTATACTGGGCAGGTTGGTATCGCTTATGCCTCGATCCGAGCCGGGGAACTACTAAAAAAAGAAGAATTGCTAGCCCGTGGTTTAGCCATGTTGGCGGGTTTGCGCGTCGTGCCATTTGATCGCCAAATGATTGATGTTCTGAATGGCAGCGCAGGTGCGATTCCGGTGCTGCTGCACCTGTCTCAGCGTTATCAACGCGCCGACTTTTTGGAGTTGGCGTTAGCACATGGTCAGCATCTCTTGAAAATGATGGTAACTAGTGAAGCTGGTAGTTCTTGGCATACCGTGCAAATGCCCGTCAAACAAAATTTGGCCGGACATTCTCATGGTGTGGCTGGCATCGTGACCGCTTTGCTAGAGTTATTTAAAGTGAGCGGTGACCAATCATATTTAAATGCCGCGCTAGAAGGTCTACGTTATGAAACACAAATTTTTAGTCCTGAACGAGGTAATTGGCAAGACATGCGGATTATGTCTCATGGTCATGTCGATCAAAGAGAGAGTTTCTATTTGGGGTGGTGTCACGGCGCGCCGGGTATAGGATTATCACGTTTAAGAAATGCAGAATTGCTACCTGATAATCCAACTGTTATGAACGATTTACAAGCTGCGATTCAAACGACTGCCAATGCTCTATCGCTATCTTCGGCAATAAATTTTGGCAATGTGGGAAACTTTTCGCTATGCCATGGTGCAGCAGGAAATGCGGAGTTGATGATTATGGCCGGGCAGCACTTAGACCGTCCAGAGTTAACCATGGTCGCCAAAAAAATTGGCTTCGCTGGTTGTGAGAGTCATATGCAGCATGGTCTGCCTTGGATCTGTGGCAATGGTGGTGCAGGTGAAACACCTAATTTGATGTTGGGAACTGCGGGCATAGGCTATTTTTATTTGCGGTTGTTTGCCCCATTTGCGGTGCCATCTGCCTTGATTATTGCACCGAGCGACAGCTAGGGTCCTCTTTTTGTTATTGACCGCAGAACCCCATGATGCTTGACAATCGATATCATGGACAGAATTGAAATTCAGAACTGCAATTGAAAACTGTGATTCAGGGTCTGAGTTTAGCTAATTTTGTGGTTTATCATCAGCGAAGTTCATACGCTTCCTATCATTCCGCATAGTGGGACAGCAAACCGAGTTAGAATAAGCGTTGCTTTCGATTAACTCGGTTTTTGTAACTAATCCATGTCAGTAACTAAAGACAATGCCCCTCAAGCTGAACAACTTTTGCATTATCAACTAGGTAAAAGCCTAGGTGAGGGCGGGTTTGGGCATGTCTATCAAGCTTGGGATGCGAAACTGCATCGCCAAGTTGCGATTAAATATTTAAAGAATTTAAACAACGGTGTCGATTTGATGAAAGAGGCACGCTTAGCGGCTTCTTTGCAGCACGCTGCCTTTGTTAAAGTCCACTCCATAGAGCAAACTGCTGATTGTCAGGCGATTGTGATGGAATTGGTGCTTGGCCGTACTGTGCGTCAGGTACTCGAAACTCAAACCCCAAGCATTTCGCATGTCATCGATATCGTATTGCAGATCGCTCAGGCGATGCAAGAGGCCCATGCCGTTGGTTTGGTGCATGGTGATTTGAAACCTTCAAATCTGATGCAAGAAGCTAGCGGAGTCGTAAGAATTCTTGATTTTGGTTTGGCAATTCAAGCGGATAGAGATGCTACGACGTCCTTGGTGCAATCAGACCCGCAAGGAACAATCGCCTACATGGCACCAGAAGTCTTAACCGGTGCTGGGCTGAAACCGAGTTCTGACATTTATGCGCTGGGAGTGATTTTGTATGAACTACTCACTGGTGCTCGTCCGTTTGCAAACTTGTCAGGCTTGGCCTTAGCGGCAGCGGTCATACAGTCGAATTCAGATCAATGGCCTTGGCCAGATCATTTGCCGCAAGTCCTTCGACAGTTAGTGCGGGCAATGACCGCTCGTCAGATTGAACAAAGAATCGTCAGTATGCAAGAGGTTGCCGTACAGTGTTCTCGCATTTCGGCTATTGATGCGCAATCCTTAAATTCTGGAAATTTCAATTTGGCGGCACTCAATCTGGTATTGACTCAATCAATCAATACCGCGCCCCCAAAGATCAATTTGCGGCAACGATTGAAACAGTTTCGACTGTCCTTGATGGTACTCAGTTGTATGTTGGTGGCGGTCGCCGTTTGGTATTCGCAACCGTATTGGCCCCGATTGGAAAATAGCCTAACGCCCTACTCGGAAGCAAAAGAAATTCAGCTAGGCTTGGAGGCGCTCGCGCATTTTGATCGCTTCGAAATGCTGAATCGTGCAGAGCAGCACTTTTTGAAGGTGGCTGAACATGCTCCTCGACATGCAGCAGCGGCAGCGAGCTTGTCTTTGGTATATAGCTATCGCCACTCAGCGGATGGTGAATATGCAAACTGGTTACAAAAGGCAGCCAGTAAAGCGCAAGAGGCCATAGCATCCAATGATTTTTTGGCTTTAGGCCACACCGCCAATGCGAAGGTGTTGGGTTTGCAGGCACAGTTTGGATCAGCATTTGTGGAGGTGGAAAGAGCTTTGGCACTCGATCCGAACAACATATTGTCATCGAAGGTGAAATTGGAATTATTGATTCAGTCAAACCGCCTAAATGAAGCCTTAGAAATGGCGAAGCGACTAGTGCAGAATTACCCTGCTGAGCGTATATTTGCATTGCAACTAGGTCAGATCTATTCTCAGCAAGGCGACTATCAAGCAGCCGAAATTGCCTTTAATTTGAGTTTGCAAATTAACCCTGATAACACCGCCGGATATTTGGGACTGGCGCAGGTTTTCTCGGATCAAAAGCGGCTTGATGAGAGTACGCAAACTTTACAGCTAGGGATTAAAAAGCATCCTAGTGCTGAGCTATATCGCGCACTTGGAAATAATTTGTTTGCGCAAGGCGATTATGTCGGTGCAGCCTATGCCTATGAAAGCGCCGTAGCACCAAATCAAGGAAATCAAAATGATTTCACCGCTTGGGCACGATTGGCTGAGACCATGGCATGGTTACCCGGAAAAGCAGATATCGCAAAGTCAGCCTATGACAATGCTCGGCGTTTATTGAAAGCTAAATTAATAGAGCATCCGCACAGTGCCAAACTTTCATCGCTAATGGGATTGTATTGCGCAAAACTGGGGGGAAACGCTGACGCTTTAGTCTATGTTCAAAAATCAATCGACTTGGCACCGAATGATGCGGAAATTCAATTTCGTGCTGGTGTGAGTTTTGAGATGCTTGATATGCGAAGCAAAGCACTCGTCGCGATTACCAAAGCGAAACAATTTAACTATCCAGCAAAATTAATTGAATCCGAGCCAGAGTTGCTGGAACTGCGGCGCGATCCAAAATATTTGCGTTGAGCAAACAATCCTGTTTTTGTGTTGTCGCAAGTCTGACGCCCATTTTTTGAAAATGTATTCCTGAGGTTTTGTACTATGGAGCACGAATTGCAGTCAGCTTTTTCACTTTTGTTACAGGTCCGTGATTACGAATGTGATCAGGGCGGCGTTGTGAACAATGCCGTCTATTTGAATTATTGTGAACATGCCAGACATGAATTTTTAAAAACTATCGGCATTGATTTCGCAGAGTTTGCGCGTCGGCAGATCAACTTTGTGGTAACACGATCCGAGATTGACTACAGAGCCTCATTGGTCAGCGGCGATAAATTCGAGGTGCATGTCAGAGCCGAGCGAGTTTCGCGTTTGCGCATTGTGTTTCATCAAGAGATTCGACTCGCATCCAATCAGAAATTGATTTGTGAGGCGAAAGTATTTGGTGCCGTGCTTGACCTGAATGGCCGTCCATGTATGCCAGATGATCTTGTGGGTTTGCTGGATTCTCTTTCTAACGGAACCTCGAAAAATTAAGCCTAGCAACAAAAACTCAGGTGCGTTGGCTTGTGCCATTGAGGTTTAAGTCAGTTTTTATCACATAATCCATCCTAAGCCCTTCAAATGTCGGCGCAATGCTTCGCTTGGTGTTTTTAACTGCGCTGCGCATAGTTCGACTTGATTGTTTGTGGCGGTAAGTTGTTGACGAATTTCATCTGTAGGAATTTGTTCTATCCGACGAATTTGAGCATTGGCTTCGATTAATTTGTACATCGACGGACGTGATACGCCCAACTCATCGGCAGCATACTGTATCGTCCAGTCATGTCGGTTCATCGCATCGATGACATCCTGTTCTGTTAAATCCCGTAATTTTTTACGTTCCGTATTGATAGGCGCAGGCTGGTTCAGTGTCGCAGGAGGGATCGCAGATATGGGAACATTGGTTGATGCTTTACGTAGCTCAGCGCTCATGGTTACATGGACGATAGGTGCCTCGACCATTTTAGTCAAATGCGGATACTCGCCCATTTGTAAGGATAAAAGCGTGCGTTTAATGACATTACTCAGCTGCCGAATATTTCCCGGCCATTCAAAATTTAGTAAGTCATTGATCAAACTCGGTGGAATAAGTGCGAGATTAACTTGTGCAAAATCGCTGCGTTTCGCTAAGTGACAAATCAGCAGACCGATATCCTCGCGCCTTGTGCGCAATGGTGGAATGCGAATGATAAAGCTCTCTAAGCGCCTTACTAAAGCATGATTAAAATTGGTGTGGTACAAATCTTGGTCGGTTGCCGTAATCAATCTGGCGGTCGAACGCGCATCTCGGGTGGCTCCGAGAGGGCGGTATTCTCCATTTTCGAGAACCCTCAGCAGCATGGGTTGTACTGTGACTGGCGTGTTGCCAATCTCATCTAAAAATAATGTCGAATTTTGTGCTTCGCTGAAGTAGCCATCGCGACTGTTTTGTGCGCCAGTGTAAGCACCTTTGCTGGCGCCAAATAAATCTGCCGCAGCTAAGGATTCATTTAACGCGGCCATGTTGACTGAAACCATCTTCGAACCAGCGCGTTTGCTTAAATTATGTACAGCTTGCGCGGCAACCTCTTTACCTGTGCCAGTTTCCCCTAAGAGCAACACAGTATTGTCATTGGTTGATGCTAGTCGAATCAAATCGCGAGTGAAAATAGCGCTACTGCCAACGCCGATAAAACCATCAACGGGATTGTTTTTCGGTAAACATTGCATCCAATGTATGCAAATGAATACGGCACGCCCGAGCGTCAATATCACGCCGGCTGCAATCTGTTCGGCATTGAGATAACGGGCTTCTTGTATTTCTTCGCCATTGATTTCGACCACCATGCGGCTAGACGGGGGGCAAATTGAGATGCCATCGTCATCATCCCGAACAATGCGCAAAGGATCGCGTGAAACGCCACCATGTCCAATTGGGAGAGGATCGCTGTTGATATGCTGAAATACAGGCATGAAGCGGTTCAATTCAATCATGCCCGCTGCAGTCGTACCAATAAATTGTTCACCTATCCGAGTAGGGTCTGGATGCCAAGCAATTGTCAATCCTAATAACGGACGACTATTCGCGGCGGTGACTGCAAGTGGTGATGTAATCGTGTAATCGGTGTTTGACATTGGCGCTTGACGTAATGTTTGAGGTTAGGTGGTTTCTAATTTCTGAGCTATCGCCAAATTTTCTCTGCTTGTCTGAATCACATTAAGCATTGAAGTCGGGTGGCAGTGCAGCGCTTTCATCGTGGAGTTTGCTTAAGTTCTTACTCTATTTTTACGTGTAAAAAAGATTTTACATGGCAAGTTTTCTTTTTGGTTGACTTAAATAAAAGACACAATGCTGGCGGTAATTTATTTCGTTTTGCTTGAACTTCTCTCTATTGTTCTCGAGCTTTTATTTGAAAGACGCATTCTAACGGGTACTTAAGCTTGTCTCATGTCTTTCCTGCAAAAACCACATTTTTTTTACACCTTAGATAGCTGGCACGCGCTTTGCTTAAGCATCTTTATGTGCGATGAGCACACCAAGATGCAGGGACATGGTTTCAGATAATTAATTTGAAAACTAAGGTAAAAAATACATGAATACGTTAGATTCCAATCACCCATTACAGGTCGATGTCTTAATTATCGGCGGAGGTCCATCCGGTACTTCGGCTGGTATTGCATTGTTAAAGCGTGGTGACATAGAGGTCATGCTCATTGAACGTGGAAATTATTCTGAAGAAAAGTACAGCGAGTCCTTGTCTTCGGGAACACGCTCTACGATGGAGTACTTGGATGTCTGGCACAGCTTTGCGAGCGCCCAAAATTTAGCCCCATTTTATAGTCAAGTTTCTTGGGGTTTAGAATCACAGAGACAGCTGGGCTATATGTTCACTCCAAACGGTGCCGGATGGAATCTGGATCGCTTGGCGTTTGATCGACTAATGGCGAAAACCTTTGTTAAACACGGTGGAAGAATGCTTTGCGAGAGCCAAGTGATCACTTGTTCCCGTGTGGCGGAAGGTGGCTGGCTTGTGAATGTGAAGTCTGGCGATCAAGATATGCAAACAGTCCACTGTAAGTACATTATCGATGCATCGGGTCGACGCGGCGTCATGCGTACAAACCTGAATTTGCCATTGACGGTGCATGATCGTTTGATAGGAATCGCGTGTGTTGCACAAATTCCGGCTGATTTTGAGATGAAGATTGAGAATCAGGTGGAGGCTTGCAAATACGGATGGTGGCATTTGGCACCAATGGCAGATAATCGAGTGTCTGTGGTGTTGATGACGGATCCTGATATTGCGCATAAGTTGCAAGTTTGCCATCCTGATGTTTGGTATGGAATGCTAAAAGAATTGCCATTTATGGGGAAAATCGCCAAGCAGTTAGAGTTTGCTGAACGGCCTCGTTCCTTCCCATGTTTTTCATCGTTTTTGGGTGAAGCTGGTGGCAAAGACTGGGTAGCGGTCGGTGATGCTGTTGCTTCCTATGACCCGATATCGTCTTCGGGAATTCCACGGGCTTTGGCGAGTGGGATGCATGGTGCATTTATTGCTGTGGATAGTTTGCTTTCCAACGGTGAATTGCTGAGCACTTACTCTCAAGCAATTGAACAAGATTTTAAGCAATATCTGCAAACTCGATGGCAGTACTACCAGCGTGAAACGCGGTGGCCGGACTCGGTTTTTTGGGCGCGTCGCCGTGCGGTGATCGCGATTTCCAAGGAAGCTAAAGTGCATGCGACCAACTATTTTGAACAGAAACTATCGGCTTCTCCAGTGCACTTGAAGTCAAACGAATTGCAAGACCTATGGTTCTGTTGTGAGTTGGGTAAAACTGTAGGAGCCGTTTTGGAGGATTTCTCAAAACTGCATTTACATATACCTGAACAAAAAATTTTGCTTGGTTTGCAAGAGCTAATTGAAACGGGTTACTTGCATGTTTCTATAGAGGATGAAGAGGATCGTGTTTTCTTCAATACCGAACGTCTATATTTTGATTGAATAAGAGGTAACACATTTAACAGAATGATAGATCGGCATCTATCCGATAATACTTAAACAAAACTGAAATTTCAGAGTTTATCGATAGCTCGACTCTTTTTTAGCTATTTTTTACAGTAGTGCTTGCACAGGTTTGTCATCCAAGCAAGCGGCAACACGGTAAAATAGCGGCATGAATACAGAACTCGCACTCCCAATTTCCCCCTCCCTTCCGGCGCCTGTAACAGGCGCTGTTTTTTCTTATCCCCACTTCGTGCATTTGCGCATGCACTCTGAATATTCCATCGTTGATGGTCTAGTCAGGATAGATGAGGTGGTGAAAGCCGCAGTGAAAGACAAACAGGCCGCTTTGGCACTGACCGATCTCGGTAATTTATTTGGTCTGGTCAAGTTTTATAAGGCTACGCGTGGCAAAGGTATTAAGCCTGTGGCTGGTTGTGATGTCTGGATCACTAATGATAACGATAGAGATAAACCATCACGCCTCTTGTTACTGGTGAAATCGCGTCATGGCTATTTACGTTTGTGTGAATTACTGGCGCGCGCCTGGTTAGAAAATCAGCATCGTGGTCGCGCTGAGATTAAATTCGAATGGTTGCAAGAGCTGTTTGAAAGCGACAGCGAACAAGGTCTGATCGCTTTGTCCGGTGCGCATTTTGGTGATGTCGGGATCGCTATCGATAACGGCAATTTTGATTTGGCAGAGCGCAGTGCCCAACGTTGGGCTAGCATTTTCCCAAATCACTTTTATATTGAAATTCAGAGAGCTGGTCAGCCGAATATGGAGCCGCACGTCAAGCAAGCGGTAAAGTTGGCGCAGCGTTTGGGTTTGCCTGTGGTTGCCACCCATCCTATTCAATTCCTAAGCAAAGACGATTTTACGGCGCATGAAGCACGTACTTGTATCGCCGAAGGTGAGATGCTGGCAAACGGTAGACGTGCGCGCAAATTCAATGATCAGCAATGTTTTAAATCGCGCGAAGAGATGTTGGCTTTGTTTGCTGATATTCCTGGCGCGCTCGCGAACTCGGTGGAAATCGCTAAACGTTGCAATTTGAAATTGGAACTCGGTAAGCCGAAGTTGCCAGACTTTCCGACGCCAGAAGGCATGACGATTAATGACTTTTTGGTGTTCGAAGCAAAGCGTGGTTTGGAATTCCGTTTAGAAAATCTCTTTCCGAATCCTGAAAAGCGCGAACAAAACCGTGAGCGCTATGAAGCCCGTTTGAAGTTTGAAACCGACACCATTATTAAAATGGGTTTCCCCGGTTACTTTTTGATTGTTGCGGACTTTATTCAGTGGGCCAAAAATAACGGTGTGCCGGTTGGTCCTGGTCGCGGTTCTGGTGCGGGATCCTTGGTCGCGTATGCGCTCTTGATTACCGATCTCGATCCGCTGCAATATAACTTGCTGTTCGAACGTTTCTTGAATCCTGAACGTGTCTCCATGCCCGACTTTGATATTGATTTCTGTCAGGAAGGTCGTGATCGCGTGATTCAATACGTGAAAGATCGCTATGGTAAAGAAGCGGTGTCGCAGATTGCCACATTCGGAACCATGGCGGCCAAAGGCGCGATTCGCGACGTTGGTCGCGTGCTTGATTTTGGTTATATGTTTTGCGATGGTGTATCGAAATTAATTCCATTTAAACCGGGCAAACAAGTCACGATTGCCGAAGCGATTGTCGAAGAACCTTTGCTGGCAGAGCGTCAAGAGAACGAAGAAGAAGTTAAAACTCTTCTCGATTTAGCGCAGCAGGTTGAAGGCATTACCCGTAACATCGGTATGCATGCCGGTGGTGTTTTGATTGCACCGGGTAAGCTCACCGATTTTTGTCCACTCTATACACAGGGCGGCGATTCGGGCGTGGTCTCGCAATACGATAAAGATGACGTCGAAGCCGTTGGTCTGGTGAAGTTCGACTTTTTGGGTTTGACGACCTTGACGATTCTTGATCGTGCGGTGCGATATATCAAAATGCTTGATCCCGCGTTGGCGGATTTTGATTTATCCAAATTGCCGCTAGACGACAGAGCTTCATACGAACTCCTCACCAAAGCGAAAACCGTCGCCGTCTTCCAGCTAGAAAGCCGCGGCATGCAAGGCATGTTGAAAGACGCACGTCCTGATCGTTTTGAAGACATTATTGCGCTGGTGGCTTTGTATCGTCCGGGTCCTATGGATTTGATTCCTGACTTCTGTAAGCGTAAGCACGGCGAAAAATTTGATTATCCTGATCCGCGTACCGAAGGCATTTTGTCCGAAACCTACGGCATCATGGTTTATCAGGAACAGGTTATGCAGATGGCGCAGGTGGTCGGTGGTTACTCACTTGGCGGCGCGGATTTGTTGCGACGTGCGATGGGTAAAAAGAAAGCGGAAGAGATGGCCGAGCATCGCCAGATTTTCCGCGACGGTGCAGCGAAAGACGGCTTGCCGCAAGAAAAAGCCGATGAGATTTTCGACTTGATGGAAAAATTCGCGGGCTATGGTTTTAATAAATCCCATGCAGCCGCCTACGCGTTATTGTCGTATCACACCGCGTATCTGAAAGCTCATCATCCTGCCGCATTTATGGCAGCCAATATGTCGCTGGCGATGGACGATACCGATAAGGTAAAGATCTTGGTCGAAGATGCGATTGTTATCTGTAAGCTGAAAATGCTAGCACCAGATATCAATCTTTCTGATTACCGTTTCATGCCAGTGGGCGAGGCTGGAAAGAAAGCAACGCAAATACGTTATGGTTTGGGTGCTGTCAAAGGTTCTGGCCAAAATGCGATTGAGAGCATTGTCACAGCGCGTAAGAATGGTGGCCCGTTCACCGATATTTTTGATTTTTGCAAACGCGTCGACAAGCGCCAAGTCAATCGCCGCACCATCGAATCTTTGATCCGTGCGGGCGCGATGGATTGTTTGAAACAAGACCGCGCCGTGTTGTTAGCGACAGTCGATTTTGCTTTGGAAGTCGCAGAACAAGCCGAAGCATCGGCGAATCAAGTCAGTTTATTTGGCGACGATGATGACATGATTCCACCACCAGAATATGTGAAAGCAGATCACTGGTCAGATCGCCAGCGTTTGCTGGAAGAAAAGCAGGCACTCGGTTTCTATTTGTCTGGACATTTGTTTGATGCCTATGCGCCAGAAGTGAGACAGTTCATTAAGACCACGTTGGCAAAGCTTGAACCATCGCGTGATTTGCGTTTGATCGGTGGTGTGATCGCTGGCTTGCGAACACAAATGACGCAACGTGGACGCTTGTTGATCGTGACTTTAGATGATGGGACGGCAGTCGTTGAAGTCACGGTGTACGGCGAATTAGCAGAAGAATTCAAGGGTATCTTTAAAGAAGATGAATTCCTCGCGGTCATGGGCAAAGTATCTGAAGACAGGTTCAACGGTGGCTTGCGTATCACAGCAGAACGTGTGATGGACATTGGTCGCGCCCGTGTTCAGTTTTCGCAAGGCTTGCGTATCAAACTTGATGCAAGTGCCGACACGAAAAAACTCGCCGAAATTTTGCAGGCACACTTGAATAGCGAAGGTTGTCCGGTGTTGATTGATTATGCCAATCAGACTGCTGCTGCTGAGTTGTATTTGTCAGATAGCTGGCGTGTTAATCCGGATGATCAATTGCGTAAGAAACTCGGCGATTGGTTAAAACCATCGAATGTCAAAATTGAATACGCTTGATAGACCGGATATCGCAGATATGAGCACATCCAATTCCGTACTTTATTCTCAGCCAGATTGGCGGCAGCAATTGCCACAGCAAATCTTGTCTTGGTTACCTATTACTTTGTTTTTCCAAGTGGGATTGATGTATGCGGGCATGGTTTTGTTTCTGATCAGCTGGGCGCTATCTGGTGATTGGCAAGATAAGCTAAGCCGGATTAGGTCGTCTCCTTTGTTAATACCCGTGCTTGCCTTGAGTATTCTTTCTATCAAACTCAGCTTTATTCACCCACGTCCTGAAGGTGAGTTTGCCGCGGCTTTTTCACATTACCAAAGCTATTGGTTATTATTGCCTATGCTCACACTCAGGCATGGTGATTGGCAGAACAAAGCA
>JAYVHZ010000054.1:0-2986 GCA_043770645.1 Undibacterium sp.
CTTTTTTCGCTGCTGGTTTAGCTGCTGGCTTAGCTGCTGCTTTTTTCGCTGCTGGTTTAGCCGCTGGCTTAGCTGCTGCTTTTGCCGCTGGCTTAGCTGCTGCTTTTGCCGCTGGTTTAGCTGCTACTTTTTTCGCTGCTGGTTTCGCTGCTGGTTTAGCTGCTGGCTTCGCTGCTGCTTTTTTCGCTGCTGGTTTAGCTGCTACTTTTGCTGCTGGCTTCGCTGCTGCTTTTTTTGCTGCTGGTTTAGCTGCTACTTTTTTCGCCGCTGGTTTAGCTGCTGGTTTCGCCGCTACCTTAGCTGCTGGTTTCGCCGCTGCCTTAGCTGCTGGTTTCGCCGCAGGCTTAGCTGCTGGTTTCGCTGCTGCCTTCGCTGCTGGTTTCGCCGCAGGCTTAGCTGCCGCTTTCTTGGCTGCCGGTTTCGCCGCAGGCTTTGCTGCTGCTTTCTTGGCTTCTGGTGCTGTTGCCATTTTGTTTCTCCTTCACGTTAGTCGGAAAAAAATCATATTAAAGTTAAAATCCGCTCGCTTTCTGGTAAGCGGATTATTCATCGGCACAAACATGACTTCTGGTTGCGCTAATGAATTCGGCACCGATCTCTTATTAATCCCTACATGCTAATAAGAAGATCATATGGCTTTGTCGTTTACCCTTTTTTGTTTTTAATATCGGGCAGACCTTAACGATTGATGACAACAGCCAAAACACTAATTTAAAAAACCAGCGTCGGAATTCTTGAACTGATCAGCGATGATCGACAACAAGTCGGTTTAAATCGCTGAATTCGAAACACAAAAGCGCAACATCCAGCCTCGCTGGAGTCGCGCTATAAAAATTGACTACTTCGAATGAGTCTAAACAGTTCATTCAGTTTTGCGAAGCCTTTCTTGTTCAATCACTTTATTCGTATGCTGATCGTCTTACGAATTTTGTCTTGAACATGGTCGACTACAAAAATTTATTCCCAGTTGAGAGCTCCGCCGGTTTGATATTCGATCACGCGGGTCTCAAAGAAGTTGCGCTCTTTTTTCAGATCGATCATTTCGCTCATCCACGGGAAAGGATTTTCTTCATGCGGGAACAAAACATCGAGACCGATTTGTTGCGCGCGACGATTTGCGATGAATCGTAAATAGCCCTTAAACATTGGCGCATTCAAGCCTAGTACTCCTCGCGGCATTGTATCCTCTGCGTAACGATATTCCAACTCCACCGCACGTAAAAACAACGCTTTAATTTCGTCGCGAAATTCTGCGGTCCACAAATGTGGATTTTCCATTTTGATGGTGTTGATTAAATCGATTCCGAAATTGCAGTGCATTGATTCATCACGCAAGATGTACTGGTATTGTTCAGCAGCGCCCATCATTTTATTTTGACGACCGAGCGCAAGAATTTGTGTGAAGCCGACATAGAAAAAAAGACCTTCCATCAAACACGCAAACACAATCAGCGAACGCAAAAGCGTTTGGTCTGTTTCTGTCGTGCCAGTCTTGAATTCTGGGTTCGTCAACGCGTCAATAAATGGAATCAAGAATTGATCTTTGTCGCGAATCGATTCGACTTCGTTATACGCATTAAAAATCTCTGCTTCATCTAAGCCGAGTGACTCAACGATGTACTGGTATGCATGCGTGTGAATTGCTTCTTCAAACGCTTGACGCAATAAATATTGACGGCATTCTGGCGCGGTGATGTGACGATACGTGCCGAGCACAATATTATTCGCCGCCAAAGAATCTGCCGTAACGAAAAATCCGAGATTACGTTTGACCAAACGACGCTCATCTTCGGTCAAACCATTTGGATTTTTCCACAGCTCGATATCGCGTTGCATATTGATCTCTTGTGGCATCCAGTGATTCGCGCAACCTGCCAGATATTTATCCCAAGCCCATTTATATTTAAACGGAACTAATTGATTCACGTCAGTCTGTCCATTGATGATGCGCTTGTCAGCAGCATTCACGCGACGACCGATTTCTTCTGGTGTCACAGTTTCTGGGTTAGTCACCAAAGCTGGATTCAAAGCCACGTCTTGTGTCTGCAAACGCGTTTGAAATTGATCAAATGCCGTTTGCGCTTGCGCACTTGGTTGCACTGCAGGGCGTGGTGCCGGTGCGGCTGGAGCTACTTCATCATCCCATGAAAGCATGTGATTTTCCTTACGATGTACTGTTAATGATTTGGCGCTTCTTCGTTGACGCATTATTCAGCGTGTATTCAGTTCGCGCCAAGACAAGGATTAAATTTTATAAATTAAATGGTTTTAATCTCCGCACATCGCCTGCGCAGAGATTTCACATACCATTTTATTGGCAGGCTTCACACTCTTCAAAACCTTGATCGCCTGGACGCAAATAACATGCTGCGCCGTCTGCTTCGACCGCTGGCGCTGCCGCAACTTCTGCGCTGGCTGTGTAACCACCATTGCCGCCATCGACCGCAACCGCATTCAACGCACCAGTCTTACTAGTTGATTTCTCAGTATGAGTTGCACCTATCGTGCGCAGGTAGTAAGTCGTCTTTAGACCGCGCAACCAAGCCAACTTATAGGTTTCATCCAATTTTTTACCGGATGCACCTGCCATATAGATATTCAAAGACTGCGCCTGATCTATCCATTTTTGACGGCGGGAAGCTGCTTCTACTAACCAAGTCGGGCTGACTTCAAACGCGGTTGCGTACAATTCACGCAGGTCTTCTGGAATACGATCTATCTTCGCTAGGCTGCCATCGAAATATTTCAAGTCGGAGATCATGACGTCATCCCACAATCCGCGTTCTTTCAAATCACGTACCAAGTTTTCATTGATCTCTGTGAATTCACCAGACAAATTCGACTTCACATACAGATTTTGGTAAGTTGGTTCGATACAAGCCGATACACCAATAATGTTCGAGATCGTCGCCGTCGGTGCAATTGCCACACAGTTCGAGTTACGCATACCGTATTGTTTAATACGCTCGCGAACAATGCTCCAGTC
>JAYVHZ010000055.1:0-2167 GCA_043770645.1 Undibacterium sp.
TCAAAGACCACCGTCTCATCCAAAAGCAGGACAATACTGGCCGAGTACTCATGCTTTTCTAATGGCACTTTACCTGCGACATAGCAGTTATCCGCAGCAAAAACAAAGTTCGGAAACAGTAGAGCAACTGTCACTGATGCACTAGCAAAACGACGTGAAAACATATCAATTTTTCTTTACAAAGAAACAAATTTGAAGCAGGCTTCGATCAGGCCTTAAAATTATTTTTAGCCAACTCAACCCAAGGCATAAAGCGCCCAGGCTGCCCGCTGAGGCGTAAGTTAAGTTGCGCTGGCAAGATCTCACCCGTCATGATTTTTGACTTCAATTCCTCCAAGCGAGCCTTGGAGATTGTTTCATTTCCTGATGCGCTTGGGCTGAAATAATCGTATATCTCATCTGCATTTGATGTCGGACTACTGGCCGCAGAGCTGACAGGAGTAGAAGCAGGGGCTGGCGAGGAACCACTCGCCGGGTTAGGTGACATCGATGCGATGGCTTGATCGTTGCTGCTTTGGCTCGTCCGAGTAAGTTGATCGGCATACTCCTTGCTCATCACTTCAGACTTTTGTTTGATCAAGTTATAGAAGTTGTAGGTTCTGCGGCTGAAGTCGTTCACACACAATTGAAAAAATGCTTCGTTTGGTACGATCATGCTTTTTTGCGTGAAGGCAGTCTGCAAGCCAAGCTGCCAATTCATGAGGGATTCTTGTGCCTTGCTGTCGGTATTTTTTATTCTTTCATCAATCAAAAGTGTCCATCTTTCTTCAGATATATCACCGCTTGAGGCTTTGAAACGTTTGATTTTTTCATAGGCATTTTTTCCTTCATTGCTTGCAAAGCCCCCAGCGTAAGAAACGACAACACCGAGTGTTTGCATAATATAGAAAATTAAGATAAAAACCAAAATAGCCGTCTGCTTCCCTTTCTTCTCACTGTCTAAAGCCTCTTGCGTCAACACTGCAGAATGATCTGCTTTCGCATCCATCACTTCTTTGGGCAAATTCAGTTTGCCGGTGTTAGGCGTCGCCCTTTCAATTTCTTGGCTCATTTTGGCTTCAGAGCTTGCTAAATTTTTATAGTAAGAGTCAATCGAGCCAAGTCGAGTCATAGCAACAAATGCACCAAATCCCAACACTACTGCTATGTAAATCCAAAGCCATATGGGGTATTTAGATGTGTCAGTGTTTTTCTTATTAGCGTTTCCAGCGCATGCATCGACATAATCTGAGCGATTAGCAATACGAACTGATTGATGGAAATCCTTATCGATTTCGTTATCCTCTCTTTTCAAAGCAAGTGGCGTTTTTCTTTCGAATCCTTTATTTCTACTAGATTGGTGCGCAATATGCGCATAGTTTTGCTTGTAGCAGAGATGTCCAATTAAGTGCGCAAATCCGAGGGCAATTAATGCGATCACGACACTGATGCCCATTGCATATGTCTGAACGGTGGTCGCTGTTGCGGTGTCGGACAACTTATCAGCAAATATCAATGCAAAACCAGTGGATTCAATGAACATAAATACCAGCAATGCCAGATAAATGTAAACAGAAGTGGGCTTGCGGTCGATTTCGTTGACAATTTTCAAGTATTCCTTTTCAACACTCGGGTAGTCATTAAGAAGACCCGATTTTTCATTAAGCGAGGTTGTGCGCACGTTTTGAAAGTCATCGCACAGCTTGATTTCTTCAGCAAACCATCCTTTGAAATCGCCACCAATGATCGGGCCGTTGTCCAGTGTGTCTTTGTAGTTGCGTGCGTTTTCCCATTTTTGAATTAGGGACGTGGTGCTGACATCTTGAATATTGTGATTTTTAGAACCAATCATGTGTGTACTCTTATGTGATGAATTATTGGGATAGCGCCAATATTTGAACGAAAAATATGCTGTCGCTGCTAGGAATAGTGAAAACAATATCCAAGGGGTGATACCTGAGGAAACAGTTTCGAGAATAGTGATAAAAAAATCCATTAGCGCTCCAAATTCAGTGTCGCGACTTTTCGGACACCCATCTCGTTGTGATACAACGCGGTATCGGGCAGTGTCTTGGCAGCTCGATTGTTTGGGATAAGCATATCCATGCACACCACGTCTTTTTTGCCAACAAAGAAGTTTCTCACCAAGACTCCGCCCTCACCTCGCCAGGCCTGAGAGACGGGCATG
>JAYVHZ010000056.1:0-1552 GCA_043770645.1 Undibacterium sp.
CTTTGGCTCGGCAATTAATAACTTCGGTGTACGTGAAATTTTGAACGCCCTGCTCGACTGGGCACCTTCGCCACGCGAGCGCAATGCAACTATTCGTACGGTAGAGCCAACGGAAGAACCATTCTCAGGTTTCGTCTTCAAGATTCAAGCGAATATGGACCCAGCACATCGCGACCGTATCGCCTTCTTACGCGTCTGTTCTGGTCGCTTTGAACGCGGCATGAAACTCAAACATTTGCGCATCAACCGCGACATCAAAGTCTCATCGGTGGTGACCTTTATGGCGTCTTCTCGCGAGCAAGTGGAAGAAGCTTACGCAGGCGACATTATCGGCTTACCAAATCACGGCAATATGCAAATCGGCGACAGTTTTTCCGAAGGCGAATTACTACAATTCACGGGCATCCCTTACTTCGCACCAGACTTCTTCCGCATTGCACGCATTTTGAATCCGCTCAAAACCAAGCAATTACAAAAAGGTTTGCAACAGCTGGGTGAAGAAGGTGCTGTGCAGGTTTTCAAACCTATCGTCAGCAGTGATCTAATCCTAGGTGCGGTCGGCGTATTGCAGTTTGAAGTCGTTGCCAGTCGTTTGAAGAACGAATACGGTGTGGACGCGGTATTCGAGGGTACTAGCATTAGCAGCGCCCGTTGGATTACTTGTGAAGACAAAAAAATGCTGGCCGATTTTGAACGTTCTAGCGCAGGTGCGAATGTGGCTTATGATGCAGCTGGCAATATGGCCTACCTGGCCAGCTCGGGTGTGAATTTACGTTTGACGCAAGAACGCTGGCCGGACGTGGTGTTCCATGCGACACGGGAACATGCTGCAAAATTAGATTAAATACTAAACATACAAAATTAAAAAAGTCGGATCTGCAATTGCAGATCCGACTTTTTGATTTTTCGCTATTTAATTATGCGATATCCAAACGCATACGTTCAAACCGTATCGTCACACCATCAGGCAAAGTATCTGAAACATCTTCCACCTTTTCAAAGCCCAAGACCTGATAAAACGGCACACCAGGCAGCGTTGCCATCAATTCCAAACGGCTAAAGCCTTGCGCTAATGCCGCTTGGTTACAGGCTTCAAATACCGCTCTGCCGACACCACGTCGTGCTGCTTTTGGTGCGATGAAAAAAGCCCTGATTCTGGCGGGATCACGGACCGGATCGAGAAACTCATCAGCACCCATTGGTCTTTGGTCACCACCATATAAAGTACGACGGCGACTCCAGCCGCCACAGCCGGCTAGTTCGCCATCCAAAGTTGCGGTGAAATAGCTGCCATCATTGACGAGTGCAGTGTCGACACCGAAGACATATTTGATTGCAGATTCGGCTTCTTGTTCGGTATAAAAACCACGACTCAAGATACGTGCTGAATCGACGATCATTTGATTGAGCTCAGGAATTTCTTCTAGCGTGCTCGGTCGGACAATTAATTGTGGGTTTGTTTTGGATATCATGAAAACCTCTTATGGGTTTGTTATTGAGCCAGCGCCTCTTTCGTACACGGATCAATCGTTAAGTGCGATTCATCGTAGGG
>JAYVHZ010000057.1:0-4592 GCA_043770645.1 Undibacterium sp.
CAAAGATTTAAGAACAACCGATTTTTGGACTAAATATTTACCATCTGTCGACGGTAAGACGGGAGACGCATCCAATACACAGCCAAAGGACACGGGTATTACAGTGCCAGCATCTGGCAATACACCACCAAATACGGTCAACTCAACGGGTAATGTTACGCTTGGAAGCGCACCAATCTCTGGCGGAAGTGTGAGTGCGGGATCTGCAACAAAATCCCAAGGGACTAAGGTTGCGGCGGTTGCTATCGGTGATCCTAGGGCTGTGAAAAGAACGTTGAGAAAATTTTCGCCTCTGGGGAATAATCGTCAAAAAGTCGTGACGCTACTCAAAGAAATATTAAAACTAAAGTTAGACGACAACCCTATTGCCTTTTGTTTTCTGCTGCGCAGCATGTTTGAGATTTCAGCTAAAGCATATTGCGATGATCATCAAACCGTTGGTGGTCCTGCATACACCAAGGCAAACGGAGATCATTTCACTCTTGCCGACATATTAGAAAAAATCACTAAGCATTTGACAAACACTATGCAGGATCTGGCCAAGGTCAAAGTGCTACATGGTGCGATGACAGAGCTGAAGAAAAAAGATGGCATTCTATCTGTGACATCAATGAATCAGTTAGTTCATAACCCATTATTTTCGGTTATTCCTAAGGATATCGCCATACTGTTTGGCAATATCTACCCACTTTTGGAGGCCATGAATGCTTGATCAAACCATTTCTAACATTTCACTCTTGCGGCAACCTTCATACACTGGCGGCGGAATGACAAGATTTGAAATAACCAGTTCTTGAACGGTACGATTGGATTTCACTTTGTAATCCAAATAGATTGGTTGCATGCGGTTGTCTGCGTACAGCTCGCGAATTCGAGGGTGATCGTCATAACTCAGAAGCCAAGGGTAGCCTTGGGCACGAATAAATTCAGCTAATGCGACATGATCTTTGTCGTTATAAAAATGCCGATAGAGCTTTTTCCCTTGAACGTAGTAGGGAGGGTCAATATAGACAAATGAAAATCCAGCACTAATTTGTTCAGCATTGGTACGCATGAAGTTGATGGCATCACCAAAATGGATGGCGACACGATCTGAGAATTTTGACAACGTTTGGATTTTGGAAATTAGTTTTTCTTTATTGAAACGGCAATTTATTTTGTAGATTGATTTTTGTTTACCACCGCCAATCGGTCCAGCACCCAAGATGCCAGAAAAATTTGTGCGGTTAAAAAACAAACCAGCAACGCCTAGTTGTAAGAGCGAAAAGTCGCATTTACTTGGGTCATCCACATTCCGAGTGGGTTGTAGTGTTTGCCATGTTTCAATGCTGACTGGGCATGCTGCAATTGCTGCGCATAACGCTTCGGCGTCATTAAAGACGCACCACCAAAATGCATACACCAAAGGGTCACGTTCCACTAATACGGCTTGGCCAATAAAGCCGAGTCGCAGAAGTTCTAGCGATACAGACGCGCCGCCGGCGTAAGGCTCAAAAAATGTACATCCAGCGAGAAGGTTTTCCTCAAGAACCCCGCTAATGTAAGTTGCCATTAACGCCTTTCCACCCGGGTAGCGTAAGGGACTCATTGGCTCACGCTTGGAAATAAATTTATTTTGCATATTAATTGCCAGAAAGTATGTACTGGATCACTTGTCGCAGATTATTTGCTACAGATTCCAAAGTGATAACGTCGGCTTCTTGGTACTTCAAGTGCGTAACTGCATCTAGGTAATTTTTAGCTTGCACCGTCGTATGGCTTTTAAGTGCTTTGCACATATTTTGTTCTGTAAAAACACCATTTTGAAAGTTTCCACAAAATTTAATGATCTCTGCAAGACCTGGATCTCTTCCTTCCGCCTTGATTAGCTCGCCCCATTTTTTCGTGTGCTGTAACTTGTGAACCAAGGCGCATTCAAATATGGCTCGCAAAAGCAACGATGCAGCAATGGGCATTCGTGTGTGGTTTATATCTTTGATTTCTCGCGCCAGCTTGATTAGTTTGTCGTCTTGGACATGACAGACCAGATTTTCAAAAAACAACGATGCCTTCAGTGTCGTGGGTCGACCGACTGCTACAGGATTATTTCCTGCTGAGGCGGTTTCCGTGATGGACGGCTTTACGGCGGCACTTTGATTGCTTTGAGCTGTTGGGGTATCCTTTTTGCTGGTTGGCTTGCCTTCTGCAGAATTAGTAAACGCGCTGAAATAATCTGCTGCATCGGTTCGTGTGTCACAACGAGGGCGACCAGTTGTTGAGTCTGGAATGAGGAAATCAACGGCTATTCGCTTCATTTGATCTTTGAAGGTTTTGCTAGGCAGTGCACTAACAATATTTTCTTCGTCATCAAAATGGATTTGCAAGGCTTGCTTTGTAGCGCTAAGTGTGAAGAAGCGCGTGAAGGGATTCGTTTTAAGCTTTTCGTCTTCCAATGCGAAGCGTTCACCTGCCGTCCACACTTTCATATCCAAGGCATATTTGAGCAAGCGATATGGACGAATCAGTTTTTTCACTTGCGTTGCGCTTGTGCCTAACAATTGCGCAACTTCATCAATTGATAGGTTTTCTAAAAGACGAGCTGCGCGGCGCATTTTGGCGACAGGAGACCATGGTTTTACACCGCGTTCTGTGTGCCTTTTCGTTAGTATGGGTTCGGCCAAGGCTCGATTGGGTGCGATATCAGCCAAAACACGCGTTAACGCCGCCTTTGTTGCTGCTGAGGCCTCGGGAAAGCGTAGCTTATATGGCGTGGGTACCAGGCCGGGATTCAATAACATCTGGCAGGCTGCGACACGGCGATTACCTTCAAGAACGACATGATTTTTGTTTTCAACGACAGTGATGATCCGTTCACCATAAAACAAGCCTTTGTTTTTTTCGATAGCTCTAGCCAAATCAAGAACTTCTTCAAAGTTTAATAGCTTGAGACGGACTTCGTCTTGAGATGCATCTCCACCAACCTCAATCCTCGGATTCTTTGAATCTAAAAAAATATCTCTTGGATCTAAATTGCCAGTTTTCCAGCCTGTCGTTTTGGTCGCCATCATTAGCCTTTCAATTTTTTAGTAGATTTAGTGGGAGATGCAGTTCTCCAGTCCCTCAGTATGGTTTTCACTGCACCATCGTCTAAAGTCGAAAGTAACTCAAAAACTGCACCCATCCCAGAAGGCGAGCTGGTGCCACGCATCCAATCCCCAAGACTTCGCTTATTGACACCAGCTAATGCGGCCAACTCTTCATGCGTCAATAAATGGCCAACTTGAACTTGAGCATGTAGCTGAATTTGCTTCAAAGTTTTGCTCAATTTTTGATTGTTAGAATTGACTGACATGAACACATTTTAATGTGCACAAGTAACATTAATCAAGCAATAAATTACGTTTTTACGTAATTAAAATACAAATAATTGCATTGCCGCAATTTAACTGTTTCAGTCTTTGAATTTGCGTAATACATGATTGCTATTTGACCGGTTTATTGAATTATTCCATAGTGTCCAGTTCGTTATGGCTCTTGTCAGACCAGCTCTCTGCGTAGCTCTGGTGAAGCGCATTCCAGCAGCGCTTTCGCCAAAATTTCGCCCCATAGTTGAAATAAACATAGCATCGTAAATTTTGTTCTGAGCTAGTTTCGGGCGTACCTCTTTGATGTACCAGGTAAGCATTGTTGATGCTTCAGATTCACTATTGGGCAATTCCCAAAATGAAAAATTGTGTATCTTGTTTCTCTCAAAATCAGAAATATTCAATGCCAATAATTTCGGCATAGTCAGGTGCATACATCGACCCGCAATGAATAGGACTTTGTCGCGCAGCAGTATCAACCGATGTTGGTTGCTTGCCTCACTTATTTCTTGGTCAATTGACGCGATAAGCATTTCAGCAACCTCATTCGAAACACCTGGTTGCTGTAAAAATCTTCCTACATCTCGACCAGAAAAGGCGCGAGCATTTGAGGAGGTTGTTATGCCAGTGAATTTTTCGGCAGCGCGAGCAATCGCCCTAGCTTCTGCCAATGAAAGCTTGGCTGGCTTGTTCAATATCTCAGAACGCAGAACATGATGTAGCCAATACGGATTCGTTCCTTTACTTGTTGTGAACACGGAATAAGGTTTTTTGATGGTTGCGCATTTCGCAAGAAAAACTTCTGGCCATTGGACAAGAAGTTCATTAGCTGCTTTCAATCGAGCCAATCTTTCCAAAATTGGAGCACGCTCAAAATCAACACTCCGGCCAGCTTTGTTGGATAGTGCTGAAAGTCCCGCCATCAAAATTCGTAAACCATCAAAGTAAAGATGTGAATAGACCACAGAATTTCCGATTGCAGCATAGCCTACGACCACAATTTCATTGATATTTCGCTGCAGCTCAATATCACCATCTGATGCTTGAGTGCTGGGTGCAGTTATCAATGAACGACAGAAGCTGCAGCGCAATAGTGACATATGTGGCAACCTTGATCTATGGCTAGTCATATCTGCTCTGTGTGGAACCACTGGGCGACCGCACGCATTGCATCGGTCTTGTAAGACTACACCATGTTGCTCACAAATGGTCGTAAGTGCTAGTCGCCAACTGCGCCGCAAGTACGGC
>JAYVHZ010000058.1:0-4176 GCA_043770645.1 Undibacterium sp.
GCTTTTTTACTGATCAAATCCTCCAAGGTCACGCCATCAAGCACCGCCAAATAGGCCGCTGTGGCTGAGCTCAATACGCCTTTCAAGGCGCAAGCTGAGGCATAGGCACAGCAAGTATCGCCATGATCGAAACACTCCGCCATGAAAAAATCGCTTTCGGTATTGCGCACCACCTCGCCAATATTAATTTGCTTCGGATGCTTACTTAATTTCAAGCCACCATTGCGCCCGCGCACCGTGTCCACCATGCCCGACAAACCAAGCTGGTGCACCACTTTCATCAGGTGATTTTTTGATATGGAGTGTAGGTCGGCGATGTCTTGTATTGTCACCAAGCGATCTTGATTGATCGCTAGATGCATTAGGGTACGTAATGTGTAATCGGTATAGGCAGTGAGTCTCATGGCTTGAATATTCTTGGTAATGAATTTATTACAAAGTTCCGAAGAAAAATTTATGAAGTACTTAGTATATATGTTTGTCGAAGCAAATAAGTAGACTTCAAAATAAGATGCATTTTACTTGCATCTTATAAATGATGCATATAGAATCCATCTTTACCAATATGATTGTTTTTACCGCTTTCTCAATATTACAAATAAGGAAACCACGCCATGCATGCAACGCGCAAACTCTGGATCTGGCTCGCTGTTATCTGTGCACTCTCATTCTCCGTTCTCGGCTGGGTAGGCACAGAAATTTATCTGACGGCACCGCCCATCCCCAAGCAAGTCGTCAGTACCGATGGCAAGATTTTATTTTCAGAAGGTCAGGTGCAACGCGGCCAGGAAGCCTGGCTTGCAGCCGGCGGTCAACAGCTTGGCTCAGTATGGGGCCACGGCAGTTACGTCGCGCCGGATTGGTCCGCCGATTGGCTGCATCGTGAAGCAATAGCCTTGCGCGCTATCTGGGCACAGCAAGAATTTGGCAAGAATTTTGAGAAGCTGAACATAGGTCAGCAGGCTGAACTCGATGCCAAGTTGAAGAATGAAATGCGGGCCAACAGCTACGACAGCAAGAGTGGCAAAATCACACTCTCTCCGGCACGTGCCCAAGCGGTGGCGCAAGTCGTCGAACATTATGTCGGCCTTTTTGGTGATAACCCGAAACTTGATCAACTGCGTGAACAATATGCGATGACTAGTGGGTCGCTGCGAGATCCGCTTGATCTGCAAGCCCTGCCTGCTTTTATATTTTGGTCGTCATGGTCGGCAGCGACCGATAGGCCGGGTGAAACTGCCATTAGCTACACCAGCAATTGGCCGCATGAACCGCTGGTCGGAAATACCCCGACTGCTGGTGCCGGCATTTGGTCGATCGCCAGTATCATCTTCATGATTGCAGCAATTGCAGGGATGATTTTTCTCCATTCGATCAGCAAGGAAGAACCTGATCCTACGCCGCCTAAAACCGATCCATTATTCGATCTAAAACCGACTCCTTCGATGAAGGCGACTAAGAAATATTTCTACGTCGTGATTGGTCTAATTTTGGTGCAAGTGGCGATGGGCGTGATCACTGCCCACTACGCGGTCGAGGGCCAGAGTTTCTTCGGTTTCCCGCTCGCAAAGATTCTGCCATTTACGGTTAGCCGCACCATACACACGCAGTTCGCGGTATTGTGGATCGCCACCGCTTGGCTTGCCACTGGCTTGTATATTGCACCAGCGATTTCAGGGCATGAACCAAAATATCAAAAACTTGGCGTCGATGTCTTGTTCTATGCCCTGCTATTTATCGTAGTCGGCTCTACCGCTTTTGGCTGGCTCGGCACTTTACAGCATTTAGGTAACGATTTCAGTTTCTGGATCGGTAATCAGGGTTTGGAATTCACCAGCATGGGGCGTGTCTGGCAAGTGTTGCTGTTCATCGGTTTACTCTTTTGGGTAACCTTACTCGGCCGTGGCTTAATGCCAGCCTTGAAAACGCCATCTGAAAGCCGTGGCCTGATCGCGATGGTATTTCTGGCCGCACTCTGTATCGGCGGTTTCTATGCGACCTCATTGACCTGGGGTCCGCATACACATTATTCGATGATCGAATACTGGCGTTGGTGGTTGGTGCATTTGTGGGTAGAAGGTTTCTTTGAAGTGTTTGCTACCGCAGTGATAGCATTATTATTCACCCGCCTCGGCTTGATACGCGCCAGCACCGCGAATAGCGCCATCGTTTTAGAAACCATCGTGTTTTTGTTTGGCGGCATTTTGGGCACATTGCATCATTTGTACTTCACTGGCACCCCTACTTTCGTGATTGCCATCGGTGCGATGTTTTCGGCATTGGAAGTCGTGCCATTGGCACTGATCGGTGTCGAAGCCTACAAAAATTATCAACGCTCGAAAGCGGCTGTCTGGGTACAAGCCTACAAGTGGTCGATACTTTGCTTCATCGCAGTAGGTTTCTGGAACGTGGTCGGCGCCGGTCTTTTAGGCTTCGCTATCAATACCCCGATTGCGCTGTATTACATGCAGGGGCTTAACATGACTGCAGCGCATGGTCACGCCGCGCTGTTCGGCGTATATGGGATGCTGGGCATCGGTTTGCTGCTATTTTGTTTGCGTGGTTTATCGGATCGCGCCGCATGGTCAGACAAGTTATTAGCACCGATGTTTTGGTCGCTGAATATTGGTTTGGCGATGATGGTCTTCATTTCGTTGGTTCCAGCCGGTATCTATCAGGCCTGGGCCAGCATCACTCAGGGCATGTGGTTCGCGCGTTCACCGGAAATCGTACACTCACACCTAATGGAAACCTTCGTCTGGATGCGTGTACCAGGTGACATCGTGTTCGCGATTGGTTGCGTATTTCTCGCCTTGTTCGCTTTACGTTTGCTAACAGGTGGCAAACGTGAGCAGCAAGTGTTGGCACCGGCGGCCAAGACCAAACGCGTTTGATCACACTATATTCATAAAACCTTAAAAGGCAGTATTTCCACGAAAAGTACGATAGGCACGAAAAAAATTAAGAAAACCTTTACTTGTTGTCCTGATTTTTTTGTGTTTATCGCACAGTTATTTTTTTGCAATAATTTCACATTACAAGGAGTATCACCATGACACACAACTGCTCTACACCTATTGTTGCCGATGGCACTTATCCATTTGATGCACGTGGCGTCGCAAAACGCTTTCGCCATGCGGCCATCTTTGGCGCTATGGAATCGCTGCAAGCGGGCGAGACCATGCGCTTTTGCAATGACCATAATCCTCTCCCTTTACTGGCGCAGCTTGAGCAACGATTTGGCAGCAGCATCAAGATGAGCTATGTTTCCCATGCACCTGGCGAAGTCGTCATTGACTTCATGATAGTCAACTGATTATCAGGCATTTTTCAACGACACTATGGATCAACAAAAACATGGGACGCATCATTTTGATCTCTCATGTTGGTGTTGATCTCACTCAAGCAAGGCTGGTGTAAAACATGAAAATCTCTCAATTATTGTTGTTTGTATTGCGTTTTGTAGTGGCACTTAACATAAGCACCGCAGTGCCTTCACTGGTGCTTGCAGACCAGCATAGCGAACACAAACGCGATGCTGAAATCCGTACGCAATTAAACCTAAACGATGGTAAAAAGTGGCGTACCGATGACGCCTTGCGCCACGCCATGACAAATATCCGTATCAGCGTAACAAATACTTTAACAGCTATCCATAGTGGCAATCTAAAATCCACGCAATACGATGTGCTCACTAAAAGCATAGAAAAGGAAATCGCCTTTATCGTGGCAAACTGCAAACTTGATCCAAAAGCAGACGAGAACCTTCATATCATACTTGGCCGCTTCGCCATCGGAGTGGATATCGTAACAGCGAAGCGAGGTAATCAGGAAAAGGAATTAGGAGTGATCAACATGGCGGAAACATTGAACATCTACGGCAAATATTTCGACCATCCCGGTTGGCGAACGATAGAATTGAACTCAAATTAATCAAATCCAATTGGAGCAAGAGTGCTTTAATCTGTGGTGCTCAAGAGCACTACGGAAACCAGTAACGCGGCATCTGTTAAGGCAAGCAAATCATGCTTCACGTTGCCGGCCAAATACAACAAATCACCTTGTCGAAGAATTTTCCGCTCGCTTTCGACACCGACATCGACCTCACCTTCAAGACAATGTATGGTAATCGGTCCACTGACCTGATGTGGTGCGATTTTTTTCCCGGCAAGCAAA
>JAYVHZ010000059.1:0-5988 GCA_043770645.1 Undibacterium sp.
GCCAGCGCCACTTTAAATAAAATCAATCCGCCATTAGCACCACCTCCAAGTTCCGACTCTGAAACTGCACTTGGTAATATTGACGCAACCCAATCCACAGAATTAGCGAGTCAACTCAAAACAAACAATCCTAATGACACCCGCGCCCCCTTAGATAAAAGCAATCAGCTTTTAACATCACCATCAAGTCTAAGCATCGAGACTGCGGTTGGGAGGTCTGACACAACGCAATCCTCAACATTAGCAAGTCAACTCAAGACAAACAATTCCAATGACATCCGCGCGACCTCACTGGTTGACAAGTCTCAATCTCCCGCTGTACTCAATGAACTAAAGAAATCGATCGGTGAATCTCTCGCCACTAGCAGCAAAGTTAATCTAAACAGCATAGCTACAGGTCAAAGCCAAAATCTTTCAAAAAATATTGAAATCCCTTCGACAACCAATACACAAAGACTAACTTTACCTGCTGCGCAAGCGCCAGTAATTTCTATCCAAACATCAGCCTCTTCGGAACTCGCCAATGACTTATCAACAGTGTCTTTAGTCAATCCTGCTACACAAGAAACTAACATACACAAAACGAGTAAAAATACTGACACCGCATTGACTGCAAATACGCAAGTTCAAGCTTTACCAGCAGCACCAATACTAGTGATTCCTATTCAGGCACCAACCGATTCAGCTCTTGCCAATGATCTGTCGCCAGTGACTTTAGTCAAGACTGCAGCATCAGAAACTAACGCTAGTCAAGTAAATCATGGTGTCGAAAAACCTGAGCAATCCAATTCTATGTTGGGTAGCAGTGAGCTCTTTTCTTCTGCGCTAAACACTGAGTTTGCACGCGCACAACAAGAACAAACCGTGGCACAAGAATCTCTCGCCATTGAAGAATTCGCAGTCAACAAAATGACTTCTGAAGTTGTCACTCCCGCACCAATAGTTCAAGCGCCACCGGCTGCATTGAGCAGTTTGCCTGTGACAGAATATATAGCAGCACGATTTGGCACGAGAGCTTGGGATCAAGCGATTGGTCAAAAAATTGTCTGGATGGTCGCTGGCGGCGAACAAACCGCCCAACTTACTCTCAATCCACCAGATTTAGGTCCAGTCCAAGTTGTCCTTAGTATCAGTGACAATTTTGTCGATGCGAGTTTCGTCTCTTCACATTTAGACGTGCGTGAAGCGATTGAAGCGGCGGCGCCCAAGTTACGCGAAATGATGGACAACGCTGGAATTTCTTTATCGGGTTTTTCAGTCAGTGCTGAGTCGGCACAATCAGGAAATCCATTTAACTCGGAAAAATCGCAGCACAGCGGTCAGTCGCAAGCCAGAAATGGGACGAAAGCGGACGAGTTAGTTGATAGTGCCAAGCTAAATACACCAACTCAACGCCCTCAGCCAGGATTAGGATTAGTCGACACCTTTGCGTAAACCGCTATTCTGCTTAGCGATAGTCCGTTATATTGTTACAAAGGCGTGATGAAATTTGCAGAATTTCATCACGCCTTTTGCTTTCAGGGCTACGCAGGTTGAAACAATACTATAATTGGCTCGATGAAAAATTCTTTTGTAAAACATAATTTCTACAGTCTATTTTTTCGAAAAAACTGTAAAACATCTGTTTTCAAAATCATTTGCATCTATCTTCGTTACTTATGTAGGTCGCAAGCCATTAAAATGACAGAAGCATAAGTAGAGTTAAGCATCAAATCCCTTTCTTTTTTGAAGATTAGATTCAAGCAAGTTAGGGGATAATTTCTTCAATTGAATTAAAACTTAGAATCGGTGAGAGTTGAACATGTCAAAAGCGCCCACAAAACCGCAAGATGAAGCAATTGCCCCAGCGGGCAAATCAAAAAAGAAGCTCATCGTCATCATTATCGCTGCCGTAGTTTTGCTAGGAGCCATCGGTGGTGGAGCCATGGTCTTTTTGTCTGGCAAGAAAGCGCCTAAAGAACCGAAAGAGGAAGTCGCAAAAGCACCATTGTTCTTCCCTATGGAACCATTTGTAGTCAATTTGCAGTCGGAATTTGGCGAAAAATTTCTACAAGTGCAAATGACACTGCAAGTATCAGATGAAGAACAAGTTAACTTGATCAAATCGAATATCCCACAAGTCAAAAGTCGTTTGATCATGCTGCTATCGAGCAAAGACGCCGAAGAACTGCTAACTCCAGAGGGTAAAGAAAATTTAGTGAAGGAAATCGTTGAACAAGTCAATTTGCCTTTTACTCCCAAGGGTGCGTCACAAAAAGTTAGTGGCGTTTTCTTTACTTCTTTTGTCGTTCAATAAAAATCGTGTCTGATAATTTTCTCTCACAGGAAGAAGTCGATGCCCTTTTAAAGGGCGTCACTGGCGATCAAGACGACTCCGAGTCGCTTGAAGATACCTCGGGTGTCCGCCCCTATAATTTGGCGACCCAAGAGCGGATTGTTCGCGGACGGATGCCAACCTTGGAAATTATCAACGAACGCTTCGCTCGTTTACTGCGGATAGGTTTATTTAATTTTTTACGTCGCAGTGCCGAAGTCTCGGTAGGTACCGTGAAGGTCTCAAAATACAGTGAATTCATTCGTAATTTGGTGGTGCCGACAAATTTGAATTTAACCCACATGAAACCTCTACGTGGCACCTCATTAATCGTGCTCGACCCGGGGCTGGTATTTTTATTGGTAGATAATTTATTTGGTGGGGATGGCCGCTTCCATACTCGTGTCGAAGGTCGTGATTTCACACAAACGGAACAAAGAATTATCCAACGAATTTTAGAGATTATCTACGAAACCTATGCAAAATCTTGGGAGCCGGTGTACCCAGTGCAATTCGAATACATTCGTTCAGAAATGAATACGCAATTTGCGAATATTGCGACTCCCAATGAAGTCGTAGTGTCAACTACATTCACCATTGAACTCGGCCCTGTTAGTGGTGAAATGCATATGTGTATGCCCTACTCGATGATAGAACCGATCCGCGATTTGTTAACCAGTAGTTTGCAAGGTGAGACACTGGAAATCGACAAACGCTGGGTACGTTTAATGACACAGCAGATTCAAATTGCGGAAGTTGAAATTGTGGCAGATTTGGGCTCTGCGAAGGTCACTCTTGGTGATATTTTGAATATGAAAGTTGGCGACATCATTCCACTCTCAGTACCGGAAATCGTGTCCGCCAAAGTGGATGGTACGCCAGTGATGGAATGTAAATATGGTGTGTTCAATGGACAGTACGCATTACGTGTAGACAAGATGCTAGGTTCAAGCGTCAATGAAATAGCACATGGAGAAAATAATGGATGAAAACGACAGCCCCATCAGTGAAGATGATTGGGGTGCAGCGATAGCCGAACAGGAAAAAGCCGATGCTGAAGCTGCCGCGCGCGCAGCCGCGCCACAGGTACAGTCTACGGCCGGCATATTCCCAGAATTTGGCAAACCACAGCAAACGCAGACCCACAATGATATCGACTTCATTCTCGACATCCCGGTTCAACTAACCGTTGAACTAGGACGCACCAAGATTGCGATTAAGAATTTGCTGCAATTGGCTCAAGGTTCGGTCGTCGAACTGGATGGTTTGGCTGGTGAACCGATGGACGTGCTAGTCAATGGTTGCTTAATTGCCCAAGGTGAAGTGGTGGTGGTGAATGATAAATTCGGGATTCGCTTAACCGACATCGTCACTCCCGCTGAACGTATTCGCAAGCTGAACAAATAATGCCTAAAATTTTATTACCATTATTGCTCCTGCCGGCATCTGCTCTCGCTCAAAACGCACAAGCTACGACCGTTTCTCCCAGCACAGGCTTATTTCAAATATTTTTAGCTTTGGCTGTGGTGATTGCCGTTATGTTGGCGCTCGCTTGGATGGTGAAACGGATAGGACCTATCGCTAGTGGACATAAATTGCCGGTCAAGGTCATCGGCGGCATTAGCATCGGTAATCGTGAACGTGTGATGGTTATTGAAGTCGCTGATCAATGGTTGGTACTGGGCGTGACTGCGCAACAAATCAATACCCTCGCCAGCATGCCAAAACAAGATTTGCCCGCCAACGACACTGGCGCAACGCCCATGACGGCACCGTTTGCTGACTGGCTGAAAAAAACCATAGAAAAGCGCAATCCTCCACAGAATTAATGCAGCTTATGAAAAACTTGCGCCCTTCTCTTCATCGTTCGATCCAGCTTAGCATTCTCGTTTTGTTATGTGGCTTGTCTAGCTTTGCCTTCGCGCAGGCTGGCGGTTTGCCTGCGATCACCAGCGCACCTGCGTCTGGTGGTGGACAAAACTATTCCCTCAGCATACAAACACTGCTGTTTTTAACGTCATTAGCGTTTATTCCTGCTGCTTTACTGATGATGACGAGCTTCACCCGCATCATCATTGTTTTGTCTCTGTTAAGGCAGGCATTGGGCACACAGTCCTCGCCACCGAATCAAGTCTTGGTTGGTCTGGCGCTGTTCTTAACCTTATTCATCATGGGACCGACGTTCGACAAAATTTATGCCGATGCGTATCTGCCATTTGCGGAGAATAAGATCACCATGCAACAGGCGATGGAAAAAGGTGTAGAACCGCTAAAAGGCTTTATGTTGAAGCAAACCCGTGAAGCCGACATTGCGCTATACGTAAAATTATCGAACACCCCCGCCTTGCAAGGACCTGAAGATATCCCACTACGGGTGCTAATTCCCGCATTTATCACCAGTGAATTAAAGACCGCATTTCAAATCAGTTTTGCGATTTTCATTCCTTTTTTAATCATTGATATGGTGGTTGCCAGTGTCCTGATGGCAATGGGTATGATGATGGTTTCACCATCTATCGTATCCCTGCCCTTTAAATTAATGTTGTTTGTGTTAGTCGATGGCTGGCAGTTAATAATCGGCTCGCTGGCGCGCAGCTTCTATTAGGAAAAACCATGAATCCAGACAGTGTCATGACGATGGGTCGTCACGCTATGGAGATCACTTTGATGATTTCTGCCCCTTTGCTATTGGTTGCACTTGGCGTCGGCCTGATTGTCAGTATTTTTCAGGCAGCGACCCAAATTAATGAAACGACCTTATCTTTCATTCCTAAACTGGTCGGTATCTTTGTGACTTTAATTGTGGCAGGGCCTTGGATGCTGAGTGTACTTGGCGACTACATGCGCGAAGTATTCACCAGTATCGCTTTCATGGCGGGTTAGTGAAACGCGATGATATCGTTTAACAGCAATGAATTAATTGCGTTAATTGCCTCAGTTCTATGGCCCTTAACTCGCATTCTCGGGTTCATCGCCGTCGCTCCACCATTTGGAAACCGCGGTGTACCAATGCGAATCAAAATCGCACTCGGCATCTTTTTATCGATGATCGTCGCACCCAGCATTGCTCCCTTGAACAATGTCGATCTCATGTCTATCACTGGCATCGCTGTCCTAATGCAGCAACTGATTATTGGTGTAGCGATGGGCTTCGTAGTCCGGCTTATCTTCGCTGGCGTTGAAATGGCGGGTGAAGTCATCGGTTTAACAATGGGTTTGGGTTTCGCTACTTTTTATGATCCTCAGACAAGTGGTCGATCATCAGCAATCGCGCAGTTTCTAGTGATTATCGCAACCCTCATTTTCTTGAGTCTTAACATCCATTTAGCGATGTTTGAAGCCCTTATCAATAGTTTTAAGACTATCCCAATTTCGACGTCTTTAGAAATGGGATTTAGCGTAAAAAGGCTGGCAATTTGGGGGGAAGAGATTTTTAAAATTGCGATGTCACTGTCGCTACCTATCGTCGCTGCTTTATTAATTACTAATATTGCTTTAGGCATTTTGACCCGCGCGGCACCACAATTAAATCTATTTGGGATTGGCTTTCCGATTACCATTACCGTAGGCTTTTTAATGTTAACTATGATTCTGCCTTATCTCTTACTTCCATTAGAGAATATGTTTCAGCAAGGCTTAGACAAGATCAATGGCTTAGGGTTTACACTGCCAAC
>JAYVHZ010000060.1:0-3689 GCA_043770645.1 Undibacterium sp.
CCAAAGAACTAATCGCCTCACGCAATGAAGCACTCAAAGCCGATGCGGAAAAACGTCGCTTGATTCACAAAGTCAATGCGATTGTAGAAAATGAGCGTCAAAGTATCGCGATAGAAATTCACGATGAACTCAATGCGTCCTTGATTGCTGTGCGTTTAGAATCGGAACGCATCGCTAAGATCGCTGCCAAAGCGGAAAACGATGAAAGATTTACGCCGGTGTTTCAAGAGATTCAGGAACGAGCGAAAGCCGTCGTTAAACTGGCTTTAGATTTATATGCGAATGGTCGAAATTTAGTCCGTCGCTTACGACCTGAAGTGTTGGATATGCTGGGTTTAGAGGGCGCTATCGAAGACATGCTACGCCTGTATAACGCAGCTCACGAAGACTGTCATTTTGATTTTGCATCGGAAGGTGATTTTGCCCAATTAGATCCCGATCTCGCCATCTCTGCCTATCGTATCGTACAAGAAGCTTGCTCAAATATTTTGAAACACGCAAGGGCGAATAATGTCGACATCACATTGCAAATGCAAGCAGATAAATCCTCTTTAACAATTAATGTGTTTGACGATGGGATCGGCTTTGATCCAGACCAGGTCGCAGCAGGCATAGGCATTAGCGGCATGCGTGAACGTGTATTGGCTTGGGGTGGTGAGTTTAATTTGCTTAGTCATGTGGGCGAGGGTACGCGAATTTTGATTACATTACCGGTGGAATTACGAACATGATCAAATTTGAGAGACTATGTTGATGCGTATCTTTTCAGTAGCCAATTCCATATCGGCGCGTAAAACCCTCGTCCTCAATGTAATGGTAAGAATTTGACGGTGAGGATAGAGGTGAAAGTAAAGATGAAGAAAACCCCCAAACACCAAATAGCCCTTTGCAAGCGACCCTCTATTCTATGAAACAGCAATTCATTAAAGACGTTTTCAGTAATCCTAACAACGCGGAAATCCTGGCACGCTGGGATGTACTCGCTTTGCCCGATAGCTGGCTGGTTGCTGGGTGTTTGTTTCAAACCGTGTGGAATCGCATTTCAAATCAAGAGCTTGTATTCGGTATCAAAGATTACGACATCTTTTATTACGATCCCAGCGATCTTTCAGCCGCGGCTGAGCAGGCTAGTCAAGAACGCGTGAACGATCTTTTCAAAGATCTTAAAGTTACCTTGGAAGTCTGCAATCAAGCACGCGTTCATGTATGGTACGAGTCTTATTTTGGACATCCTTACCCCCAACTAACCAGTACAAAAGATGGTATTAACCGTTTCCTGATGCCTTCGACTTGCGTTGGTATGAATCCACGGGAAATCTATGTACCGAATGGTTTTGAAATCTTGTATCAAGGTGTGTTAGCGATGAATCCACTTACACCGCATCGTCTCTTATACGAACAAAAAGCACATTCATATCAACAACGTTGGCCGTGGCTACGCCGTATTGAATAAGAGCCTTTCTTGCTCTCAATAATCCCCTGATTCAACTGCATATTAAGGAGAACACCCATGTCCGATTTGATCGAAGGCGCCTGTCTTTGTGGCGAAGTTCACTGGACTTTTGCTGGCGAGCCAGATGGCGCCACCGCTTGCAATTGCACTGCATGTCGGCGCTATGGTGTGTTGTGGGCTTATGACTATGAGAATGAAGGGATAGTCGTCAGCGGTACCACACGTGCCTTTGTGCGAGGCAAGGCGCTTGAGTTTCACTTTTGTCCTGATTGTGGATGCGTCGCATTCTGGCGCGGCTTGCAATTAGACGAACAAGGTCGCCGTCGTATTGCGGTCAATTTACGCTTGGCAGAGCCAGATGCCGTGGCGCAGATACCGATTGATCATTTTGATGGGCTTGATACCTTTGATGATATTCCGCGTGATGGAAAATGTGTTGCAGATTATTGGTTTTGATTTATGCTGGGCGATACTTTTTTTCACGAGCCACCCCTATGAAAAAATCTCAAAAAATTTGGACTTATTTAGCAGGCATCATCGCCTTAATCGGTGTTGTCATTCATATCGCTGCGATCTTCGGTGGTCCCAGTTGGTACGCCTATTTCGGCGCACCAGCTAGCGTTGTGCAATCAGCACGTGACGGCACCTGGCTAGCTCCTGTCGGCGCTCTCATCATCGCAGGCTTGATGGCAATTTGCTCGGCCTATGCATTCTCTGCACTTGGTGTCATACGCCGCTTGCCGTTATTGCGTACGGGCTTGGCTGGCATGGCGACGATCTGTCTTTTACGTGCTCTCGTGCTGTGGCCTCTGATGATCCGCCACCCAGAATTGCGCAATCTTTTCGAAATTGTCGCATCGATTGTATGGGGGGTAGCTGGTGTAGGTTTTGTGTTTGGGTATCGCTTGGTGCATAGACAAAATCAGGATAGCCTTAGTAGGCGTGATCAGATTGTTTCAGCGCAATGGCACCCATGAACGAGTTAGGTTTCGTAGGGCGGGTGCAACCCGCGCCGCTAAAAACGTCATGCAAGAGAGTTCGTCCTATGAACAGCGCGGGTTGTACCCGCCTCACAAATTTTAATGCGATAAAAAATCATTCATCTTGATAAATTAAAAAATGAAAATCTTTCTCACCCTCGTTTTCTGCCTCGTAATTAGCGCATGTGCGTCTAATAATCCAACGACAGCACCGTCGAAAACCACACAAACTTACAATCACCTTCCATCACTACAAGGCGATTATTTCAAATTCCAATCGACCCATGTAGGCAGAGATTTTCATATCAATGTGCGACTTCCACTCGGCTATCAAGCCAGCGATGCCAAGACCTATCCTGTGGTGTATGTGCTCGATGGCGATAGTCTATTTCCACTACTAGCACCAACACATCTTTTTTTGAACCTTGACGAGAAATTGCCAGAAGCGATCATCGTTGGCATCAGCTATGGCAGCTTTGATCCGGCGATCAATAAACGCGACATCGACTTCAACGCACCCGCAGCTGACGCCAAGCCAGGCGAAGATGGTGCGCCACGCTTTTTAGCTTTTTTGAAAAGTGAACTGATACCCAAAATTGAAAATCAATTTCGTGCGAATGCCGCCAAACGTGTACTCGTCGGACAATCGCGCGGCGGGTATTTTGTATTGTGGTCGGCGCTGGAAGATCCTGATTTATTCTGGGGACGTGTCGCCAGTAATCCCGCCTTAGCGCCAGGCCGTGCGCGATTTTTTGAAGCAGCAACAAGTCACAGCAGAAAAGATTTAAAGCTCGCCATCGCTTCCGGCTCCCGCGACACCGAACAAAGACAGCGAAATGCAACAGAGTGGGGTACAACATGGTCATCCCGCGCTGATGTGCCTTGGGCTGTCAATCTGATCAAACTAGAGGGTGGCACGCATGCTGCGACGATAGGTGAGACTTATCGACGGGCGATGCTCTGGCTGTTTGAATCAGAGATTGCTGCTGGAAAAACACCATGATTTTAGATTGCGCGTAACAGCAATTCGACAGCAAAATCGTAGGGTGGGCACAGCCTCACCGTGCCCACGCGTTACAGTTGAAAAAGGTGAAGAGAATAAGTCGAAAAGAGAGTTTTTCGTTGGCAAACCAAGCAAACCGCGTGGGCACAAACGGCGTGCCCACCCTACGATGCTAGATTTCATAGCGTAATAATTCCCTAGTAGGTGCGATTAGCATCGCGTAATCGCACGTATGAAATCGGCGATGTTTTAA
>JAYVHZ010000061.1:0-5898 GCA_043770645.1 Undibacterium sp.
TGGGAAATCACTTGTAAGCGGGTTGCATTAAAAATCACCACAATGACAACGACCGCTAATGTACCGGCTAAGAATAACAAAGCCATTTGCAATACGTGCAAAAGTGCCGCTAAGCGTTTGACCCATGCAGAGTCAACTTGAACGACATCGACGTGATCTAGACCTTGCAGTGCACGGGTTAATTGCTCGACTTTGGTGCTGTCTGCGCTGGATAAAGACAATACGAAAGCATCTGGCAAAGGATTACCACCCAAGGTCGCTAAAACTTCCGCTAGATTATTCGTGCCTTCCATTGCCGCTAGTGCTTTGTCTTTGGCGACAAAGCGGACTTTGGCATTGATCTGTAGATCTTTTAAGGTCTTCTTGATGGGTGTTTGTAAGGTAGCGGCATCTGTTGTTGCCAATTCAGGTTTCAGAAAGACACTGACTTCTGGCTCGATTGATAATTGTGAGGCGACAGGGCGTATATTTTCTAAAACCGTTAAGCCCGCGATCGGTAATGACAGGGCGATGGCAATGACTAAAACATTGAACAAGAAATTACCAGGTGCAGCGCGTAAATGGGTTAATGCACTGCGCATCGCATAAGCATGTTGGCGGAACCAATTGGTCATGATGAATTTGTATCCTTGAAATCTGATTTAAGCGGCGACTGCAGGTTCGACGGCTGAAGTCCATGAGTCAGTGACTTCGCCTTTGCTCAAATAAATTACGCGATTGGCTTGATCTAAAAATTGCTCATCGTGACTAGAAATAATGCAAGTGACACCAGAGCGTTGAAATGCTTTTAAAGCATTGATTACAATGATGGCATTGTCGCGGTCCAAGTAAGCAGTTGGCTCGTCTGCCAAAATGATTTTTGGACGATTGACGATGGCGCGTGCGATTGCGACTCGTTGTTGTTCGCCGCCCGACAAGGCGATTGGTAAGGCGTGTGCTTTGTCCAAAATCTTTAGGCGATCTAAGGCGGCACAGGCGCGAGTTTCCGCTTCGGTAGTCGATTCGCCGACCACGATCATTGGCAGCATCACATTCGCTAACACGCTTCTGTCTTGTAGTAATCCTTGACCTTGCAAAATCAAACCTAATTTACGACGCAGATAGGGTAAGCTGCTACTCTTCAATTGGCTGATGTTTTGACCATTCATCAGTACGACACCGCTGCTCGGTTTTTCTAAACCAGCAATCATGCGCAATAAGGTCGATTTGCCCGCACCCGATGGGCCAGCCAAGAACACTAATTCACCATCGCCTATGGTCAAGGAAACATCGCGTAAAGCGTAGATGTCGTTGGCATAGGCTTTGGTCACATGTTGGAATTCAATCATTGCTAAAGTCCTTAATGGTCAACTTGGCAAATTTATGGCAAGAGCGCATCAACAAATTCTTGCGCATTGAATGCTTGCAGATCTTCAATTTGTTCACCAACACCGATGAAATACACAGGGATAGGGCGGGTTTTTGCTATCGCTGCCAATACGCCACCTTTTGCGGTGCCATCTAGTTTCGTGATGATGAGGCCAGTTAATCGCAGTGCATCGTCGAAGGCTTTGACCTGTGTTAAGGCATTTTGTCCGGTATTGCCATCAATCACTAAAAGCACTTCCTGCGGTGCGCCTTCCATGCCCTTGGCAATCACACGTTTGATTTTTTTGAGTTCTTCCATCAAATGCAACTGGGTTGGCAATCGCCCTGCGGTATCAACCATTACTACATTGGTGCCGCGGGCTTTTGCTGATGCGACGGCATCGAATGCCACTGCCGCAGGATCGCCAGATTCTTGAGCAATCACCGTAATATTATTGCGTTCACCCCACACCATGAGTTGTTCCCGAGCGGCGGCGCGAAAAGTATCGCCTGCTGCCAATACTACGGATTGACCGTGCGTATTCATGTGTTTCGCCAGCTTGCCTATGGTGGTGGTTTTGCCTGCACCATTCACACCAGAGATCATCATCACCAAAGGTTGATGACGACCAAGTTCGAAAGATTTTTGTAAGGGGGCGAGTAAGTCGAGCAACAGCACTTTCAATGCAGCTTTGACTTGTTCAGCTTCAGTCAGTTTTTCTTCTTTCACCTTGCGTTTTAAAGCATCGAGTAAATACATCGTCGCTTCGACGCCCGCATCAGAAGTCAATAAGGCCGCTTCTAATTCCTCGTATAAATCGTCGTCGATCTTGGCGCCGATAAACAAAGTCGTCAAGTTGGACGAGGTTTTCGCTAAACCTTGCTTTAAGCGAGCGATCCATGACAGTTTTGCCGGTGCTGCTTCTGGTTTTGCCTCGACTTCGACTGCTGATGGGGTCTGGGCAATCGGGCTGTGTACGACGCTATCTGATTCGCGCTGATTGCCCTGATTTGAGGTGGCTTGGACTTCGGATGCCGCAGGTGTGGCGACGACTTCAGGTGTTTTTTTTCTAAAAAAGCTAAACATTGATGAATTTATACTCAAAAGTAGTGTTGAGATGATTCGCTGATGGCGACCTGAAAGCTAAGCAAATCTGGGAGTTCATCATTGGATGCCAGAGAATTGCGAAGCTAGTGCGAAAAACCTTTAGAATGCTGCCATTCTAACAGAGCCTAACCGCGATTTTTCGCTGCCCGCTATGAATCACAACAAGAATCGCCAGAACACACCAGCATCACAAGCCAAACCAGTTAAACCTGTTAAGCATAACCAGACTAGTCACCAGATTCGTATTATCGGTGGCGATTGGAAGCGCACGCCTTTGACAGTGGTCAATGCTGAAGGCTTGCGGCCAACTCCGGATCGTGTTCGAGAAACGGTATTTAATTGGTTGAATCATGTTTTCCATAGCCAGTGGAGCCAAGTTTCTTGCTTAGATGTCTTTGCGGGAAGTGGCGCTTTAGGATTTGAGGCTGCCAGTCGTGGCTCTGCGAAAGTCATGATGTTTGAGACTTTTCCCGCAGCATATAAACAGCTCGAACAGACCAAGCAAAAATTGAAGGCGGAGCAGATAGAGTTACGGCGCGGTGATGCGCTTTTGTTGTTAAAAGCTCTCTCAACTAAAGTGGCGGCGAATCCAGAAAAATTCGACCTCATCTTTCTAGATCCGCCATTTAACCAAGGTTTTCTGGAAAAAGTATTTCCCCTGTGCGCCGACATATTGGCCGATAGTGGTGTCATTTATGTAGAATCAGAGCAAATGCTTCCAGTCATGGGTACACCTCAAACTCCCCCGTGTTTTCAAGGATGGCGCATCTTGCGTCAGGACAAAGCGGGTAGTGTGTACTTTCATTTGTTGCAACGCAACACTGAGTGCGGTGAAGCTGGTTAAAATCTGGGATAATGCGCGTCTCGCTAAGTAAGTGCAGCTGTATTAAAAGAAGTCAGTGAATAAGTAAGCGAAGTCAAAGAAGTTAAGTCAGTGCAACATAATGAACTTAACCAACACACTCTCTACACCAAGGAAATTACTATGGTCACAGCAGTCTATCCGGGAACATTTGATCCGCTCACGCGTGGCCATGAAGACTTGGTACGTCGTGCTTCAGGTTTGTTTGACACCTTAATTGTCGGCGTTGCTGACAGCAAAAATAAGAAACCGTTCTTCTCATTAGAAGAGCGCTTAAGCATCGCCAATGAAGTTTTGGGGCATTATCCCAATGTGAAGGTAGAGAGTTTTTCAGGCTTGCTGAAAGATTTCGTGCGTAAAAATGATGCACGCGTCATTGTGCGTGGCTTGCGAGCGGTATCGGATTTTGAATATGAGTTTCAAATGGCGGGTATGAATCGCTATTTACTGCCGGATGTTGAAACGATGTTCTTAACGCCATCGGATCAATATCAATTTATTTCCGGCACCATCGTACGTGAGATTGCACAATTTGGAGGCGACGTCTCAAAGTTCGTGTTTCCATCGGTCGATGCCTGGTTAAAGAAAAAAATTGCAGAGCAAAATACCTAAGCAGCGAAGCAACGACATAGCAAAGTAACGAAGATCAATATGGCACTATTAATTACCGACGACTGCATCAACTGTGATGTGTGTGAACCTGAATGTCCCAATGAAGCGATTTATATGGGATCAGAGATTTACGAGATCGACCCGAATAAATGCACAGAATGCGTTGGGCATTATGATGAACCACAGTGTCAGCAAGTTTGCCCTGTTAGCTGTATTCCGTTTAATCCTGCTTGGCGCGAAACGAAAGAACAGTTGATGGCGAAGTATGAAGTTTTACAAGCGGCGGCGAAAAAAAGCTGATTGTTCCTTTTATTTACTACTCTGCCTCACGCACGCAATTGCGCCCTTGATCTTTGGCTTGATACAGGGCGCGATCTGCGCGTAGTAACAAAGCCTTCGCCGCGCTTTCAATCTCACCAAGATTGTGATCATCCGATAAAGTCGCAATCCCGATCGAAATTGTCACATCACAGACACCGCTTAAGCTCAATAAAAATGGTTTATCAGCGATACTAGCGCGAATCCGTTCCGCGACCAATAAGGCATTGGTGTGCGATGTATTGACCAATAAAACCACAAACTCTTCACCACCAAAACGGCCTATGGTGTCGCTCAGTCGGAGTTCCGCCTTAATCCGTTTTGCGACTTCACGCAAGACATCATCACCACCTTGATGGCCATGCTGATCATTGATGTTTTTGAAGTGATCAATATCCAAATACATGCAAGCAATGCCGTAATGCTGACGGCGTGCTCTGCCGATTTCCTCTAACATTCTTTGCTCTACGTAACGGCGGTTACTTACATTCGTGAGAGCATCGGTTAAGCTGATTTGTGTCAGACGTTCACTGTTAATCACGTTTTCTAGGCAAATGGCAATGATCGAGGCAAGCCGTTCGACGAAATCGGTTCCCATATCAAAGGAAAAACGCTCTGCATCCATGCTGCCTAAATTCAGACTCCCTAGCAATTTGCTTTGACGAATGAGGGGGATGAGGGCAACGCTGATTGGTTGTTCAAAGCAAGGGGCGAAGAAAGACTGATGTACCTCGGCTTCATACTTCCCAAGTACTGGTTTTTTTAGTGGACGCGCTTCGATTTGTAATTCGGTTTCGGATTGTACAAACAACAGGAAAGGGAATTCCGTGCCATCAATCTTCAAATCTGCCAACATGTCTTGCAAATTATGTTGACTATTGACCAGACTCAAGGTGACTTGATCTAGCTCACATAGTTCTGCGAGCGTAACGAAGATGTGTTGAATCAGTTCACGAAAGCTGTGAGACCCTATCAATTGCAAATCTAAGGTCTGATGGCGATTTAGGATGTCTTGGTTATGGCGCGCCTCCATTAATAGGTCTTGCAACTGCGCGCGAATGATATGTACTTCATTATGGGTGGCATCACCAAGATGATGATTGCCAGAGGTTAATGATTTATCCATAGAATTTTTTTTGCGCTATATTTCACTGAGGAGCTTTTTTGTACCAATGTCACTACTGCTACACAACTTTAACATAGGCCACGCTTGGCAAGCACAAACTTACCATGTTTACCAAGTTTGGTTTGAATAAATGGATAGACCTGAAGAGTGAATTTGTCGCTGCAATACGACACAGTTTCTATGTGTCATGAAAAGCGAAAAGATAAACATGCCGAGGTATCGTCAGGAAAGACTTCTTAAAATTGACTTGACCATCTTACCGTTGCTCAGAATCATGGGGTTTTTCTTTATTACAGTGAACTAAAATCAATATGAAAATCACCTGTCCATTGATCTTTCTTGTCCTACTTCTGAGTGCCTTAATTAGTAAAGCACAGGAAACGACTCAAGTTCCGCCTCAACACGCCGAGCTGCAGCAAGAGCGTTCAGAAACACCAACACAATTAATAGAAATCAATAATGTCAAAAACCCAGACTGGAAGTCCTACAAAACGATGTTGAAAGGCTTGGATGCATTTGAAAAGC
>JAYVHZ010000062.1:0-3442 GCA_043770645.1 Undibacterium sp.
ATGTCGATAAAGAACGCGGCCTTAGTTTCATCGATGATGGAAACATCATTCCTATTCCAGCACTCGCCCAAGTCGCTGACGGTAAACGTATCATTCTCACTCGCTTTTCTCAGCATCAAATTTTGGCTGGACGTGCTTCAGGTGGTTTTATATTGTTGGACTTAAGCTCCTTATGGAATGAAAAAACAAAAAAATATCGCCCCCGTCAAGTCGACAAAATATCTGAGATCGTGCAGAAATTTCCAACTGAGATCGACAGTTTAACTACCGAAGAAAATCTCTTCATCTACAAAATGATCCCCGTCGGCGAGCAGTTATTTGCGGTCAGCTCCATTAAGGGTGGCATCATTCTCTTGGATCGACAGGGCCGAGTACAGCGTGTCATTAATCGCAACTCTGGAATCCTTGACAACACCGTTGCTGGCATCATGTTAGACCGCTCAAATAACCTCTGGGCAAGCACCAATTCGGGGATCTCCCATATCGAGTTAAGTGTGCCTCAAAGCGTATTCTCTGTTCGCAATGGCGTCGATGGCGTTTCGCTCTCCAGCTATTATCATCAAGGGAAATTCTATGTTGGCAGCTTTCAAAATATCCTGGTAGAAAAACCATTCAAATACGATCTCAAAAACGATACGCCACAGTTTGATGTCGTTCCCAATAGCCCGGGTGAAGTCTGGCAATTTGAAGAAATCGCTGGTGATTTGATGGTTGCTTCAAGTCGTGGACTCTTTCGATTGCGCGACGACAAAATTGAGCGCACCGAAGGTTCTACTGAGGGTGGTTATACGCTCGGCTCGTCACCGCGTTGGCCCAATTATCTATTTATGGGAAAAATGGACGGTCTAGAATTATTTCAGCGCGACAAAGACGATTGGAAATTCGTAGGAAAAATCCCACAAATTCGTGAAAGTATCCGACGCATTACTACCGACGCCAGCGGCGATCTATGGTTATCAACTGAGGTACAGGGTCTGATACGCCTGCACTTTACCGGCGACGATCCACAACAAATCAAAATCCATCACATAGGAAAAAACCAAGGGCTACCTGAACTTACTCTCAATCGAGCCAAATTTATCGATGACACGCTATTTGTCGCAACAGCCAAGGGACTGTTTAGTGCTCAGATCGCCGAATGGAACGACACTACCGAGGCCACTAAATTTACGCCAGACTCCCGCTTTGGCACGCAGTTTAGTGATGGCAGTATTGCTGTCACTACGGTGGATAAAGATCCGCAAGGTAGGTTCTTGCTGCAAACATCGATCGGCGTTAAATTTTTCAACAGAGACCAAAGTGGCAAATATCAAAACAATAGCCATGCTTTTCGGGGGATAGCTACGACCGATAAACCACCTTTTTTTCATCCCAACGGGAGTATTTGGATTACGGGAGAGAGCCTCTTTAGGGTCGATCTAGATACGAATAAAGATTTCACGACAGCTTTTTCAACCTTAGTCAGAAAAGTCGCAGCGAATACAAATGAAGTTATTTTCGATGGAACCTATAGCACGCATAATGCGCGCCTCCCACAAGTTGAAACCGTTTTTCTAACAGAACAAACACCAACACAAATACCAACTTTGGCGTATAAGAAAAACGCGTTGATGTTTGAATTCGCTGCAAGTTTTTATGAGAAACCTGGCAACACACTGTTTCAATATCAACTCGAAGGCTTTGACAAAAATTGGAGCGAATGGAGCCTCGTCAATTCTAAGGAATATACCAATATCCCAGAAGGCCAATATCGTTTTCGGGTGAAAGCAAAGAACATCTATGGCACATTGGCGAATGAAGCAAGCTACCAATTTACCATCCTCGCCCCCTGGTACCGAACCCATTGGGCCTATCTACTGTGGTTTGTATTAGCCGGCACCACCCTATGGGGTCTGATCTATCTCTACACTCTGCGCTTACGTGCTAACAAAAAAATTCTCAAACAAGAGGTAATTGCCCGTACACGCGAGGCCTTCATGCAGAAAGAAGCTGCAGATGAAGCACGCCACAAAATCGCTCTTCTGGCAGAAATGGGACGACAAATTACCGCCTCGCTCGAAACCCACGCCATCGAAAATAGTCTGTACAGCTATGTGCAAGAACTCATCAAAGGAAACACATTTGGTATCGGCATCGTTGATTGGGAACATGGTGTGATCCGCTTTGACTTTGTCATCGAAAATGGCAAAGCAGTACGCCCCTATCAGCGCAGTCTGGAAGCGAAAGAGCAGCCTGCAACCCAGTGCGTGCTAGGCGCGAAAGAACTGCTCATCAATAACTTAACGCTAGACACGCGGGAGCTAGACAGTTTCCTTAGTATTGACGTCGGCAGTAAAAAAATCATCCAAGAGGATGGCAGCGCTTTGCCTATGCCGCGCTCCGCGATTTATGTCCCGATGATGATAAAGAACAAGGTCATGGGTGTAGTCTCTGTGCAGAATGATGACATCGATACGTATAACGAGAATGACATTGCGATTTTACGATCCTTAGGCTCGTATGCTGCTGTCGCTTTCGATAATGCCAATTCCTACCAACGCCTGCAACTCACCCAAAGCAAACTCGTGGAACAAGAAAAGCTCGCTGCACTAGGCTCACTGGTGGCAGGTGTTGCACATGAACTCAACACTCCGATTGGCAATAGCTTACTCACGGCGAGCTCTCTCGAAGAAATGACGGATCAAATTGTGGCAGAAATTCAGTCAGGCAACATCCGCCGATCGAGCATCGATAACTATGGCGTCCAAGCCAAAGCCGCTTGCACACTGTTGATGCGCAATTTAACGAATGCAGCAAACCTGATTACCAGTTTCAAACAAATTGCAGTCGATCAGACCTCAGATAAGCGGCGCACCTTCAGTCTACACACTGTGACGAGCGAAGTGGCGGCCACCTTGGCCGGGAGAATGCGTCGTGACGAACATCAATTGAGCATACAAATTCCAGACGATATCGACATGGATGGCTTCCCTGGGCCATACACACAAGTCATCACCAACTTGATATTGAATGCATTGATACACGCGTTTGACGGCAAAAAAAATGGCGAAATACACATCGCTGCCGAACGCATCAATGAGCTGCAAGTCAAATTGACTGTGAGCGACAATGGTGTGGGGATTAACGAAAACAACCTCAGTCGTATTTTCGAACCATTCTTCACCACGCGCATGGGTCAGGGAGGAAGTGGCCTTGGTCTGCACATTAGTTACAACATCGTCACGGCGATACTAGGTGGAAGCATACAAGTCAAGAGTCGTGTCAATCGCGGCACCAGTTTTGAAATCACGCTACCTCTGATCGCACCTAAGGCGGTGCCGGAAGATATGGAAAAGCCGATCTAAGCTCGCTTCTCTGGTCGTATCTGCCGCGTAGCTATTACTGACCATTCAATTCAATGTCTGCCGATAAATTCACCAGTCTTGTAGGGCGGGTGCAACCC
>JAYVHZ010000063.1:0-5564 GCA_043770645.1 Undibacterium sp.
GCCGACGATTTTTTGTTGATCGCCACCTTTGAAATTGAAACGACCGAGGTAGGCACGGGAAGGCATTTCGAAACGCCCTACCGTCAATACATCAGCGCCATTGGCGACATCTTCAAACACGGTTTTGGTATTGCCAAGATCTTCACGTGATTGATCGACCAGTGAAATTTTGGCGGTCTGACCGAGTACCACTTCGCCACTATCAGGTTGCTCAATACCTTTGATCATCTTGAACAACGTGGATTTACCAGCGCCATTCGGGCCGATGATACCGACGATCGCGCCAGGTGGAATCTTGAAGCTCAGATTGTCGATCAAGAGACGGTCGCCAAATGACTTGCTAACGTTTTTGAATTCGATGACTTCATTACCTAAGCGCTCCGCCACAGGGATGAAAATCTCCTGCGTTTCATTGCGCTTCTGGTATTCGTGCTCGCTCATTTCGTTAAAGCGTGCCAGACGTGCTTTACTCTTGGCTTGACGGGCTTTTGGATTTTGGCGTGACCATTCCAATTCTTTTTGCAAGGCGCGTTGACGTGCAGATTCAGTGGCTTCTTCTTGCTTCAAGCGCGCTTGCTTTTGATCTAACCAGGATGAGTAATTACCTTTCCATGGAATACCAGCGCCACGATCTAATTCTAAAATCCATTCAGCCGCGTTGTCCAAGAAGTAGCGATCATGCGTAATCGCTACGACAGTACCCGGGAAGCGCAATAAGAATTGTTCCAGCCAATCGACGGATTCTGCATCTAAATGGTTGGTTGGTTCGTCAAGCAAGAGCATGTCAGGTTTGGATAGCAGCAAACGGCACAAAGCGACACGGCGTTTTTCACCGCCAGACAGAACGCCAATTTTGGCATCCCAAGGTGGCAATCGCAAAGCATCCGCAGCCATTTCTAATTGCAGCTCGACGTTGTCACCGGCAGAGGTAGAAATAATCGCTTCTAAGCGCGCTTGTTCATTTGCCAGCGCATCAAAATCAGCGTCTTCTTCCGCATACGCAGCATAGACGAGTTCCAGTTTCGCTTTTGCTTCAAACACCTCACCAAGCGCGCCTTCAACGGCTTCGCGCACGGTTTGCTCTGGATCGAGTTGCGGCTCTTGCGGTAAATAGCCGATGTTCAGATTCGGCATAGGCACGGCTTCACCTTGAATATCTTTATCGATACCCGCCATGATTTTGAGTAATGAGGATTTACCTGAACCATTTAAACCCAGCACACCAATTTTGGCACCTGGGAAAAATGAAAGAGAAATATCTTTGAGAATTTGACGTTTAGGCGGCACGATTTTGCCGACCCGGTTCATGGTATAGACGTAATTTGCCATTTTTTTGGATATTTTGAGAGGGAAATTGGAAGTTGCTAGGATACCTCAAGAGCGAGGAGGGAAGCATGTTGAACGCAAGAAATTTTTTGCTTGCAATCGCCGCATCGTTCTTGCCGGCTATTTGTAGTCGTAGTAAATCCACATCTTTTGGTGTCTTTCTTAGTGGAAATGCCACAGCTCGATGCCAAAGCTGGGAATGCGTACTGATAATTTGCAAAGGCATGTGCGAAAGTGTTGCTATCAATTGGCATATAAAGTTAAGATGAATACCAAACGCTGTAAGGTGGTTAGAAAATAAACAAAATACTGTTATAGTTTCATCCTTATGCGATCTGCATCAAAGTCGTCATTTAGCGAGCATGTTGATTGAAAGCTATGGCTAGACAGGGCAGAGTGATGCGTAGGTTGTGTGTTAAGTTTGCTTAGACAAGACCGATGCAGTTACTCATTTTTGTAACGCTGTTTCATTGAAAGTCGTTCCCTAGACTGTACTTATGGAATCAATCATTAAACATCTGATGGAGATTACGGGACATCGCGACCATGATCTGCTGAATATCTCCGTTATCTCTGCCTTGAGTGAATTAACCAATGCCGCTCGTGCACGCGTGTTGGATATCCTGCATGTGGGCGATAAGGTTTCTGTCAAAGCACAGATCACGATTGATCAGGGCAAGTTAGCCGCGAATGAAGATCATCTTGGGCATTTCATGCCGGAAATTCCAATTGAACAGTTTCCACAATTGGCAAACGGACTGAACAATCACGAAAGTGTCATTGAACAGCTCGATGAGAAGGGTGACCGTACCGTATGGTTACCGATCTGGATGAATGACAAAGTGAATGTTTGTCTGGAGATTTTTAAGCCAGCCGTGTATTCAGAAAACACCAAAGAAGTCATGGGTGGCATCTTAGTTGTGTATCGTAATTTCCAGAATTTGTTGGATTACAGTGAGCGTGATTCCCTGACAGGCTTACTGAATCGTAAAACTTTCGATGATAATTTTTCAAAAATTTTACGCACGAGTGTACAGCGACAATTGTCCGAAGAAGCTGATCAACCCGAAGTTGAGCGCCGTCAAAACGATAAAGAGAAACAGCATTGGTTGGCTGTACTTGACATTGATCATTTCAAACGGGTGAATGATACCTTTGGCCATTTGTATGGTGATGAGGTGCTGATCTTGATCGCGAATCTGATGCGTTCTTCTTTCCGGCCTACCGATAAACTATTCCGTTTTGGTGGTGAGGAGTTCGTCATTTTATTGCGCTCTACCACCAAAGAAGATGCGCATATGATTTTTGAACGATTCCGTGAAAACGTGGCGCGTTATCCCTTCCCGCAAGTCGGCACCGTAACGATCAGCATCGGGTTTGCACACATCGATCCATTTGAGCCTGCCGTCGGCATTATTGGTCGTGCCGATCAGGCTTTGTACTACGCAAAAAGCAATGGCCGCAACCGAATTTGTCACTTTGAAGATTTAGTCAGCTCAGGGGCATTACATATCGAGCAGTCACAAGATAGCGTTGAATTCTTTTAGACGCGTAGGACGAACCAAAATAATCACAATCGGCGCAGTTTTTCTGCGCTCTTTTTTTTGCCCAGCAATTTGAAGAATCACAGCCATCATGGAATTACGTCAGCTACGCTATTTTGTCGCCATTGTTGACCACGGTTCTTTGTCGCGAGCAGCGCGAGTTTTGCATATTGTGCAGCCTGCATTGACGCAGCAGATTCAACAATTAGAAGAAGAGTTAGGCACTAGTCTCCTCCATCGTTCCGCACAAGGTATGCAAGCGACCGATGCCGGCAAGATTTTCTATGAACACGCCTTGGCAATTCTCAAGCAAGTTGTTGACGCCAAATCTGCCGTCAATCAATCGACTGACAAACCGAGTGGCACCGTGGCGCTGGGTATTCCACAAAGTGCCTCCGGAGCCTTAGCACTACCATTATTGAAGGCAGTGCGTGCAGTCTATCCTGATATCGTTTTTCAATTGACAGAAGAGTTGACCGGCAATTTAACAGAACAGTTAGCATCAGGACGCTTGAATTTGGCGATATTATTTGATGATGGACAGCTAGGAAAATTTCACAGTAAGCCCTTGGTAGAAGAAGAGATGATGTTTATCACGCGGACTGATTCTCAATTTGCCTGTAAGCGGAAAAGCATTTCCTTAGAAAATGTGTTGGCAGTGCCTTTGATTTTGCCCAGCATTCAACACGGCGTGCGACCACGCATCGAGCAAATCGTGCGTGATCATGGCAAGCGTATCGACAACGTGATCGACATTACCTCCATTGCGATTTTGAAATCGGCAATTCTGGCAGATATGGGCGCGACTATCTTGCCTGTCTCACCTTTTTTAGCAGAGATTGAGCGAGGTGAAATGCGCGCCTGTACTATCAGTGATGCAGCGCTCTCACGTACGGTAAGTTTATGCTCTTCGAAAAATATTCCACTAACCAATGCGGCGATGGCCGTGGAAAAATTGGTCTTCGATGTGACGCGTGATTTGTGTTTGAGCGGTAAATGGCTGGGCACCAAGAATCTCACATGATGCCAAGCGCCGATACCTTTCGCTTCGGGAAGTACAGCTTTATTGGCGGCTCATTGCTGTTTTGGGCGTTGATGGTGGCGGTTGCTGTGCAAGACTATTTGCGAGATGGTGGTCAACATGTATGGGAGCCTGTTTTTTGGGAAAGCTCTTCGGCTCTGGTTGGCAGTCTGATTTTTTATCTGCAATGGCCCTTACTCACCGATAAGGTTTTATTGCAGACTCCGCGTCGTTGGTTTTTACGCCTAATTGCCTTTCTACCTTTGGTATGCGTTGGTTTTGTCTGCGTCACTTTTTCGATTCGTCATGGCGTGTATGCTTTATTCGGTGGCACGTATTCACATGATCCCTGGCTAGAGGTATTGATTTATGAATCGATCAAGCTATCGATCTTTTTCGGTCTGTTTTATGTGGTGATTTTTGGCGTGCAGTCCTACGTATTTCTGCTCGAAGAAAAAGCCAATGTCGAGCGTGCCGCAAAGCTATTGCAAGACGCACATATCCAAAGATTGAGCCAACAGATGCAACCGCATTTTTTGTTCAATGCCTTAAACACGATTTCCTCGTTGATGTATTCTGATCTAAAGGCCGCAGATATCGCGATCACTCGCCTGGCAGAGCTATTGCGTCACACTTTAGACTTAGCAGAACAGACAGAAACTAGCTTAGCGCATGAGCTTGACTTACTCCATGCCTATGCTGAATTGATGCAACTACGTTTTGTCGATAGAGTGAGTATCGATTGGCAAATAGATCCGCTTGCGATGGCTTGTAAAGTGCCAACGATGTGCTTGCAAGTGCTACTAGAAAATACCTTCAAACATACCGTAGAAAAGCGTTCGGCAATGACCCGAATTTGGGTGCGTGTCAGTTGGCAAGACACTGTTTTGAGTTTGATCGTGGAAGATGATGTAGGACAATTAGGTGTGAATCCGCACGGGATAGGCTTAAGCAATTTGCGGCAACGCCTAAGTGTGATGTATGGCGATACGGCGCAACTGCAAATTAAGCAAGGTCAACCCGCAGGTGTTAGTACTGAGATTAAGATTGAGCGCCATCGCTCAAACAGCGAACCGAACATGACAGAATCAAGATGAATCCAGTGCTGAAAATTTTGATAGTGGATGATGAACGGCCAGCACGTGACAAACTGCGTCGGCTGGTGACCACACATGCGTCGGTAGGTTTTATTGCCGAAGCACGTGATGGCAATGAAGCCTTAAAATTATTGGCGCAAGAGCAGTTTGATGTGATGTTTCTAGATATGCACATGCCAGAATTAGATGGCCTTAGTGTGGCGCAACAAATGCCAGAACTTGCGCCGCTCATCGTTTTTGTCACGGCTTACGATCAATTCGCTTTGCAGGCTTTTGAGGCGAATGCGATTGATTATTTACTCAAGCCCTATGATGAAGAGCGCTTCTTGCGTACGCTGCACAAGCTAGTGAATGCGATATCAGCAAGGGAATCGAAAATTCTGACTCGACGCGATTGTCCTCCTTTGATCATTCAAGAGCGAGGCAATATAAAAGTAATCCAACTTGCTGAGATTCATTGGGTGGAAGCTGCGGATAATTATGTGCTGCTCCATACTACGCAAGGGTCACATATTTTGCGGCAAACTTTGGCGCTGACGGCGCAGCGACTGGGTGGGGAATTCTCGCGTTGCCATC